>JBFFSW010000039.1:0-8909 GCA_041572195.1 Thiohalomonadaceae bacterium
CATCCCCGGCGGGATTGGCATGTTATTCGGATCTGATCATGCATTCAGGGTGACGGCTGCTGATGGCTGGGTTCTGGATAATGAAAGTGCCGCTAGTAGAGGCCTTCATATGATTTTCTATCCCGAGGGTTATGACTGGACGAATAGTCCCGTTATCGTCTACGGGAGGTCTGTAGAGCGTAGAGACTCAGGGATAGAGGGGCATGTGAAGTTCACTGTCGAGGACTTTAAGGCCAATGGTAGCCCTGAGCACAGGGCAAGTCAGGTTGAACCCGTAGAACTGCGTGATGGCAGCGTGGTTCCTGTTTATCGTTTTGATGGCGATCAGTGGGGAAATGTAGAAGCTGGAGCCTACTTTTTGGAAGAAGGTACGCTTAATTACCTGGTCTTTCATGCAAGAGCAGAGGATAACTATCAGCGTTATCTAGGTGATTTCAAGGCAATGATCCGAAGCTATGAAAACGCCTTCATGGTAATCAGTCCACGGGATAAGGACGAATTTTCGTTACTGGTGACAATGGCCGAACAGCACTCCTCAACGGAGGAAGGCCAAAGTTATGAGAGTAAGGCGATGGGAAGCCTTGGCCCCGCCCTGGCGAATGTCGCCAGAGGATGTAGCAGCTTTTTCTCAATAGACGATGTGAAAGACTTTCAGGCAGTCTTTCGCATTAGCCCTATGGGGAATGTAGCCGAGGTCTTTACTTACCCCAGTCACTCAATGGCAGCTTGCGTGATTGGGATGACGGGCAGAGGGAAGTTCCCACCTCATGACTTCCCCGATTATCTCCTACATTTGGATATGAAATTTCGGTAGGTTTGCTGCCGATAAACATCGCATTGGCATACAGCCAAACAAGCGTATTAAGCCCGTGATGTGAGCTTTACGAGCCCTGAATGTAAAAAAACACGAAAAAAAGCATTAAATCATATGATTTCATTGCAACATTTGTTTTATTTCGTGTATATATAACAACGTTAATATGATTATCCTTCACGAATAATAGAAATCACTAAGGAGACATTCATGGCCCGTGTGAAAAAGAGCGCTGCCAAGAAGGCCCCCGCCAAGCGTGCGGCGGTCAAGAAAACCACCGCCCGTCGTGGCCGTCCGCCAAAGAAGGCCGTGAGCAAGGCCGCCGCCGCCTCCACCGTCGCCGCGGTGATCGCCGCTCGCGCCGCCGCGGAGAAGGATCTGGCCGCCGCGTCCAAGGCCGCTGATAAGGCCAATGCCGCCGTCGCCAAGGCTTCCGCCGCCGCCGACAAGGCCAAGGCTGCCGTCGCCAAGGCCAAGACCGCCGCCGCCAAGGCCAAGGCCCGTGAGCGTTCCTCCTCCGCCGCCGCCGCCGTGCGTGATGCCAAGGCTGCCGCCAAGGTCGTCGCTGGCGGCGTGAAGGCCGCTGAGAAGTGGCTTGCCGAGGTGAACAAGCAGGCGATCAAGCAGGAGAAGGCCAAGGCCGCCGCCCTGGCCAAGTTCGAGAAGGCCGCCGAGCGTGCCCTGGCTACTGCCCGCAAGGCTAGCGAGCGCAAGGCCGCCTCCGCAGCTAAGAAGGCCGCCGCGCCGAAGAAGAAGGGTGGCGCCCGTCGCGGCCGTCCGCCGAAGAAGAAGGCCTAAGCCTTAATCTTCGGACGAAAAAAAACCGCCGCCCGTGAGGGCGGCGGTTTTTTTATGCCCGTCGCTTCGCCGACCAGCGAGATAAACGGCTCCACCTCGACCAGTTCACCCTCGCCGACGTTGCCGCTCTCGGCGGGGAGGATGATGAAGCAGTCCGCCTCGCTCATGGAGCGCAGGATGTGCGAACCCTGATGGCCGCGACCACGCACCTTGAGGCTGCCGTCGGCCTCGCGCACCAGAATACCGCGTTGAAAGTCGGTGCGGCCGGGGCGTTTTTTGAGTCCGCCGATCAGCGGCAGGCGCAGGCGCAGCGGCTGGGTTTCCACCCCCTGCATGTGGCGCAGGCTGGGCTGAACGATTTGATAGAAGGTGGCCATGGCCGAGACCGGGTTGCCGGGCAGACCGAAGAAGGCGGCATTGCCGAGGCGACCGAAGGCTAGCGGCTTGCCCGGTTTCATGGCGATCTTCCAGAAATCGACGCGGCCCAGCTTGTCCAGGGTCTGCTTGACGTAGTCGGCGTCGCCCACCGAGACACCGCCGGAGGTGAGCACCACGTCGGCCATCGCTGCCGCCTCGTTGAAGGCCTGCTCGATCGCCTCGGGGATGTCGGCGATCACCCCCATGTCGATCACCTCGGCGTCCAGGCGCTTGAGCATGCCGTAGAGGGTGTAGCGGTTGGAGTCGTAGATCTGTCCCTCCTTAGGCACCTCGCCCAGGGAACAGAGTTCGTCGCCGGTGGAGAAGAAGGCCACCCGCAGGCGGCGACGTACCCGTACCTCGGCGATGCCCAGCGAGGCGATCAGGCCCAGCTCCGCCGGGTCGAGGCGCTTGCCCGGCTGCAGCACCACCTCGCCGATGGCCATGTCCTCACCGGCCAGGCGCACGTTCTCGCCGGTTTTGTGCTCGCCGATGATGCGGATGGAATCGCCCTCGCGCTCCACCTCTTCCTGCATGATCACCGTGTCGCAGCCGCTGGGGATCATCGCCCCGGTCATGATGCGCACCGCCTGGCCCGGCCCGCACTCCCCCTCGAAGGGGTGACCGGCGAAGCTCTCGCCGATGAGGCTCAGTGACTCGGCGCCCAGGTCCTCGCCGCGGATGGCGTAGCCGTCCATCGCCGAGTTGTCGTGGCCGGGGACGTTGATGGCCGAGGTGATGGGCTCGGCGAGGATACGACCCAGGCACTCACGCAGGGCCAACTGCTCGACCCCCTGGGGGTTGGGCAACTGCTCGGCGATGCGCCGTAGCGCCTCGTCCACGGGGAGGAAGGTGTTGGTCTCTTTCATGCGGATTCAGTCCTGGGGCTCGATAATTCGTGCCTGGATGAAATCGGCGATGGCGGCGATATCGTTGATATCCAGCCGCGGCGGAGCACTCTCTTCCAGGCGTGGGAGCATCGCCTGGTCGCAGGCGATGGCGATGATGTGGGGATCATGGGGATGCAGCAGCGGTTTTTCCAGCTCCGCCCGCTGCAGTTCGATCTTGGGATAGGCCTCGTGCTTGAAGCCCTCCACCAGCACCAGGTCCAGGTTGTCGCCGTCGAGGTGCTGCAGTAGTTCGAACAATTTAGGCTCGGGCTGTTCGACATCGTTCTCGTGGATCAGCGCCCAGCGCTTGCGTGAGGCCACCAGCACCTGTTCGGCCCCGGCCTCTCGCAGGCGGTGGCTGTCCTTGCCCGGTTTGTCGATGTCGAAGTCGTGGTGGGCGTGCTTGAGCAGGGCGAGGCGCAGGCCGCGGCGGCGCAGCTCGGGGATCAGCCTCTCCAGCAGGGTGGTCTTGCCGCTGCCGCTGTAGGCGACGAAGCCGCAGAGCGGCGGCGTGAAGGGCTCACTCATGGTGTCGCAGCTCCTCGGGGCTGTTGAGGTTGATGAAGGCCTCGGGCTGGTCGGAGAAGTCGGCGTAGGCCGCGCCCATCTCCTGTAGCCACAGCCCCAGCTTGCGTCCGCCGCCATCGAGATAGTCGCGCAACGGCCCGGTCAGTTCCCGACGCAACAGCATTACGCTGGGGTGGCGGCGCTCGCCGTCGTCGACGGAGATGATGGAGGCGGCGCCTCTTTCAGCCCATAGCCGCTCCACCAGGTCCGGTGGCAGGCGCGGGGTGTCGCAGGGGACGCAGAGGCGCCACTCGGGGCCGTCCCGCTCAAGGGCGGCGAGCACCCCACCCAGGGGGCCGAGGTCGGGTATCGCATCGTGCAGCAGCTCCAGAGCGTAGTCGCGGTACCTATCGTCCGCCTCGGGACGGCAGTTGATGGCGATGCGTTGGCATTGGCCGCTAAGCGCCGCGATCACATGTTCGATCAGCGCCCGCCCCTCGAACGGCATCAGCCCCTTGTCGCGCCCGCCCATGCGCCTCGCGCCTCCGGCGGCGAGGATCACGGCGTCGATGTGGGGGAGGGGGCTGGGCATGGGAGGGCGATTTTACCACGGCGGGGCGTGACCGGGTTCTCAAAATGGGCCATCGGCCCTTTGGTTTCGCCGCTTCTGGACGCTATAGTAGACATATCCACCGATACTTGGACATCGCCACCATGCAGATCAATCCCGCCTTCGCCAACGGCCTGCTGAGCATCCAGCGCGGTATGCAGGGGCTGGATCGCAACGCCCACGAGATCGCCAGCCGACCGGCGCGTGGCACCGATGAGCCCGCCCGCGACCTGGCGCAGCCGCTGGTGGAGAGTCGTATCAACCTGCGTCAGGTGCAGGCCGGTGCCGCCGTGGTGCGCACCCAGGATGAGATGATCGGTAGCCTGCTCGACACCTTCGCCTAGTGACCCTTACCCGCGACTCGCGTACACTCCAGACGATGACTTTCCCCTGGGGTATGAGAGGCGTTAAGTGCGGAACGACAAGGGCGGTGTAGAGACAAGGCTGGAGATCCAGAAGCTCAATGAGCTGCCTCCGCTCTCGCCCGTGGTCAACCAGTTCATGCGCGCGGTGCAGGATGACGACATCGGCCTGGGCGAGCTGGCGCACATCATCGAACAGGACCCGGCGCTGCTGGCTCGCATTATCGGCCTGGCCAACTCCGCCTACTTCGGCTCGCCCGACCGGGTCACCAGCGCCGAGGACGCCATCATTAAGGTGTTGGGCCTCAACACCACCAAGAGCATCGCCCTGAGCATCCTCCTCAGCGGTCCCTTCGACGCCTCCTGTTGTCCCAGCTTCAATGCCGAGCGCTACTGGCTCTCGGCGGTCTTCTGCGCTTCGCTTTGCCAGCGCCTGGCACCCTTGATCCGCAGTAGTGACGCCCCCAGCCCCAGCGAGGCCTACCTCGGCGGCATGATCTACAACCTCGGCCTGCTGGCCCTGGTGCACCTCTACCCCGATCGAATGAAGGGGGTCTTCGCCGCCCTGGATGAGAACATGCAGAGCCAGCTGCTGATCTCGCTGGAGCTGGAGGCGCTGGGGGTGAACCACCTGGAGGTGGGTGGCTGGCTGGGGCGCAAATGGCACCTGCCCGAGGCAGTGGTGGTGGTGATGGAGAACCGCCTGCAGGATAACTACCAGGGCGAACACCGCTCGCTGGTGGGGCTGGTGGCCTTCGCCGCGGCGCTGGCCAAACAGGTGGTCTTCCAGGTGGGTGAGCGTCCGGATGTGGCCCTGCTCGAACCCCTGGGGCTGAAGCCGGGGCGCGCGGGCGAGATCATCGAGCAGCAGATCGAGCGCATCGATGAGCTGCGCGAGCTGGCTCGCATCATGGTCGATTAGGGCGGACGATGGATAATCGACTGTTCATCGACAGCTTCAAGGGGCTCAACAGCAGCTTCCTCAAGCTGCTCGACGCCCTCTCCGCGTTGCGCGAACTCTCCGCCATCCCGGTGCACGAACAGAGTGACCGACAGCTGCTCGACACGGTGTTGCAGGTGCTGATGAGCAATCAGGAGCTGGAGCGCTGCTCGGTCTTCCTGATGGAGGATGGTGAGCTGGTCAACGCCGCCGGGCTGGGCTGGGGCGACCTGGTCTGCAACGATGGCTCCGGCGAGAGCTGCGTCCCCATCACCTTCAAACCCGGCGAGGGGCTGGTCGGCAGTGCCGCCGCCGCCGGAGAGCAGATCCACTGCGGTGATTGCAACGCCGACAGCCGTTTTCGCGAGCGTTGTGGCAGCTGCCGACCCGATGAGCTGACCGGCGTGGAAGAGGGCAGGCAGCAGATAGGTTCCCTCATCTGTACCCCCATCATGGGTAATGGCGAGGTGCTGGGGGTGCTCAACGTCTCCCATCCGCATGCCGGTTTCTTCAACGAGACCCATGAGCGCACCCTCACCATCTTCTGTAACGTGCTCGGTCAGCTGCTGCTCAATAACCGCCTGGTGCAGCACATGAACGAGCTGGTGAATGAGCGCACCCAACAGTTGCAGGGGGCGCTGGAGGAGGCCGAGCAGCTCAAGCAGCGCTATGCCAAGCTCTCGGTGATCGATGAGTTGACCACCCTCTACAACCGTCGCTTCTTCTTCCCCGAGAGCCGCGCCCTGGTCTCACGCGCACAGCGTTACCATCAGCCCTTCAGCCTGCTGTTGCTGGATATCGACCACTTCAAGACGATTAACGACAGCTATGGTCACGTGGTCGGCGATCAGGTGTTGCGTGAGGTGGCCGCGGTGCTGCGCGGCGAGCTGCGCGAGGGGGATGTGCTGGCCCGCTTCGGCGGCGAGGAGTTCATCATCGCCCTGCCCAACAGCGACCTCGACGGGGCCAGGCAGCTCTCCGAGCGTATCCGCGAGCAGGTTAAGCTCCAGCGCTGGAGCGAGCAGGGGAGGGAGTTCGGTGTCAGCGTCTGTATCGGCGTGGCCGAACTCAATGGCGAGTGGGAGTGTTACGGCGACTCCGAGGCGACCCTGGACCGCCTGGTCAGCGAGGCCGACCAGGCGCTCTACTTCGGTAAGCAGAACGGTCGCGACCAGTGCTGCGTCTACGCCGAGATCGCCTGCCACCTCTCCTGAGTCGGGGCTAGACGACCAGCTCGTTCAGCCCGTACACCCCACACTTCTTCCCGGCCAGGCGCGAGGCCTCGATCAGCGCCCGCTCCAGCTCCTCCCCGCGCACCAGCGCATCGATAATCCCTGCATTGAAGACATCCCCCGCGCCCAGGGTGTCCACGGTCATCGGCGGCGGGAAGGCGGGGGCGTGTAGCTCCACCCCCTCGGCGGTGCGCAGCCAGGCCCCGGCATCGCCCCAGGTGCAGCTGAGGGTGGCGTTCGGCGCCTGCCCGCCCACGGCGGCGAGGAAGGTGGAGGCGTCGCGGTAGCCATGGGCACGGGCGTAGTCGCGGGAGAAGAGCAGCAGGTCGGCGAAGTGAAACAGCCGCTCGATGCCGGGGCGGGGCTTCTCCACCTCGACGGAGACGGGCAGTGTCGGCCGCTCCCGCTTCACCCGCTCCAGCATCCGCTCCACCTCATCCAGGTTGCGTCCCTCGAAGTGGATCCAATCCAGCTCCCCCAGATCGATGCGCGAGAAATCGTGATGGCTGTATTCCGCCAGGTCGCGGTGGTGGACGATGGTGCGTGAGCCGCTGGCCTGACTGAGGATGACGTAGGAGGTGGGCACCTTGCCCTCGGGGCTCATGTGCACCGCGCCGGTGTTGATGCGGTGGCGTTCCAGGTCGGCGAGGATGGGCTGGGCGTCCGGCTCGTCGGCCAGGGTCCCGGCCCAGGCACCGTCGTGGCCCAGCTGGCTGAGCGCCACCAGGGTGTTGCAGGCGTTGCCGCCGCGGACGATGTGCTGGGCGCGGGCGCGCAGCTCCTGGTCCTCATGCGGATAGGTATCGACGACGTTGATGATATCCAGGGTGGCGTTGCCGACGGCGAGGATGCGGGCCATCAGGGCTCCTTCCGTTGCAGGGCCCAGGCGACGTGTTCGCGGACCAGTTCAGAGGGGTGGGCGAGGCGCGATTCTAACCCATCGCGGATCGCCGCGTCGTCGCCCGTGCGCAGGGCATTACCCAGGGCCACGGCGATATTGCGCAGCCAACGCTGGTGGCCAAGGCGGCGGATGGCCGAGCCCTCGGTGTTGCTCAAAAAGCTCTCCTCGTCCCAGGCGAACAGCTCCAATAAGGAAGCGCTATCCAGGCTGTGGCGCGGCAGAAAGTCCGCCTCGGCGCCGAGGCGGGCGAAGCGGTTCCAGGGGCAGGCGAGCTGGCAGTCGTCGCAGCCGTAGATGCGGTTGCCGATGAGCGGACGTAGCGGCTCGGGGATGGCGCCGTGTAGCTCGATGGTGAGGTAGGAGATGCAGCGCCTCGCGTCCACCACATAGGGTTCGACGATGGCGGCGGTGGGGCAGATGTCGATGCAGGCGCTACAGCGACCGCAGTGCTCGGCCACCGCTTCATCCGGCTCCAGGGGCAGGGTCGTGTAGATCTCGCCAAGGAAGAACCAGGAGCCCTCGCGAGTTAGTAGGTTGGAGTGCTTGCCGACCCAGCCCAGCCCCGCAGCGGCGGCCAGCGGCTTCTCCAGCACCGGCGCTGAGTCGACGAAGACCCGGTGGCCGAACTCGCCCACCTCCTCGGCGATGCGAGCCGCCAGCCTGGCCAGCCGTTTGCGCAGCAGCTTGTGGTAGTCACGCCCCAGGGCGTAGCGGGAGATGTAGGCACGGCTCGGCTCAGCCAGGGCCTCTTCTATCGCCGCCTGTTCTTCGGGCAGGTAGTCGAGGCGCGCGCAGATCACCGACAGGGTGCCCGGCTCCAGCTCCGCCGGGCGGCTGCGCTTGCTACCGTGGCGGGCCATGTAGTCCATCTCACCGTGGTATCCGGCGGCCAGCCAGGCATTGAGTTGCCGTTCCGCCTCCTCCAGCTCGATACCGGCGAAGCCCACGTCGGTCAGTCCCAGCTCGGCGGCCCAGACGCGGATTTGTCGTTTCAGTGTCTCGCCCATAGCCGCTATGATACCTGTCCATGGAATCCAAGCACCGCCTTATCGAAGCTCAACCGCTGCCACCGCGCGCCCGCGACGCCCACAAGGGTGACAGCGGCCACCTGCTGGTGGTCGGCGGCAATCGCGGCATGGCCGGGGCGGCGCGACTGGCGGGTGAGGCGGCGCTGCGCTGTGGCGCCGGGCTGGTGAGCATTGCCTGCCATGCCGACAGCCAGCCCGCCATCGCCGCCCGGCCCGAACTGATGGTGCACGCATCGGCCTCCGAACTTCGCCCCCTGCTCAAACGGGCCGACGTGATCGCCATCGGCCCCGGCCTGGGCACCGACCCCTGGGCCCAGGCCCTGCTCAACGAGGTGCTGGAGTGGCGCGGGCCGCGGCTCTTCGACGCCGATGCCCTCAATCTGCTGGCGTTGGAGCCCTCCGAGCTGGAG
>JBFFSW010000040.1:0-8843 GCA_041572195.1 Thiohalomonadaceae bacterium
CATCGCCACCTTGCTGTGCGCCCTGTTCGTGCGCCACTTCCGCCCGCTGGTGGCCGCCGGTCACGTCTACATGGCGATGCCGCCGCTCTATCGCATCGACGTCGGCAAGGAGACCTTCTATGCCCTCGACGACGCCGAGCGCCAGGGGGTGCTGGCCCGCATCGAGGCGGAGAAGCTACGCGGCAAGGTCAACATCCAGCGCTTCAAGGGCCTCGGCGAGATGAACCCCAAGCAGCTGCGCGAGACCACTCTCGCCCCCGACACCCGCCGCCTGGTGCAGCTGGTGATCGAACCGGGCGACGACACCAACCAGATGCTGGACATGCTGTTGGCCAAGAAGCGCGCCTCCGACCGCAAGGCGTGGTTGGAGGCCAAGGGTGATATGGCGGAGGTGTGACCCGATGAACAAGGCCCTGCTACTGGTCGCCCACGGCTCCCGCCGCGCCACCTCAAACGACGAGGTGCGGGCGGTGGCGGAGCGTCTGGCCGCCGCCAGTGATGAGTACGTGCTGGTGCGCGCCGCCTTTCTCGAGCTGGCCGAGCCGCTGATCCCGGACGGTATCGAGCAGTGTATCGCCGAGGGCGCGGATGAGGTGGTGGTGTTGCCCTATTTCCTCAGCGCTGGGCGTCACGTGGTAGAGGATATCCCCGCCGAGGCAGCCAAGGCCGAGGTGGGGAGTGCGCGGGTGCGTATCGCCCCCTATCTCGGTTCGGCCGAGTTGGAGGAAGTGCTGCTGTCGTTGGCGGCACGTTAAGTCAAGCAAAGGGAGAGTGGCGATGGGCCGGAAGAGAATCTTTATCAGCGATATCCACATGGGCACCGAGGAGGGGGTGGTCGGTGTACCGGGCAAGCATCCCTATGCCTGGCTGCGCGAGCCCAACATTAGCCGTCTGGCGGCCTTCCTTGAACGGGTGATCGCCGACCCGGACGTGGCCGAGCTGTTCATCCTCGGTGACCTCTTCGACGACTGGATCATCCCCGCCTCCAACCGTCCGGCGGCGCAAATCTACGAGACGATCTTCTCTTCCAAGGCCAACAGAGGGATTATCGATGCTCTCAAGCGCATCGACGCGGGCGGCCGGATCACTGTGCACTATGTGCCGGGCAACCACGACATGACCCTCACCGAGGATTTCCTCAAGTCGAAATTCCCTAACCTTATCTGGCACGGCGACAGCCCCGAGGGTGGCATGGGCCGCTTCCGCGACGAGGCCGGTTCTCTGGTGGCCGAGCACGGCCACCGCTACACCCTGTTCAACTGCCCGGATGATTGGACCGATCGCGGCAACGGCTTCCCCAAGGAGCTGCCCTACGGCTACTACGTCAGCCGCACGGTGGCGGAGAAGCTGCAGAACACCGGCGGTGGCGAGGATTACCTCGATATCCTGGCCAAGGGGATAAAGGCCCTGGCCAAGGGGCAGCCGCTGATGGAGTCCATCCTCGATGGGATCGCGGGCGATGCCGGGTTGAGCGATGCCAGCGAGATCCAGCTCTCCGGAGGCGGTGAGGTGAGCATCGCCCAGGCCAAGGACCGTTACCGCTATCTCTACTACAACTGGGCCGACCACGCCCCGGCGCGCGGGCGCGTCGATTCCAGTTCAGCCCTGGCCGGTGAGGAGGACAAGCTGATCGATACCGCGCGCAAGATGTATCACGACGGTAATCCGCTGGCGAAGGCCAAGATCGCCATCTTCGGCCACACCCACATCCACTGCATGGACACCAGCCCCAGTGAGCTGGAGGATGAGTTCTTCCTCCACGAGCCCTACGAGTTCATCTACGTCAACAGCGGCACCTGGGTGAACAACAAGGACGACTACTCCACCTACGTGGAGACCGAGATCGACGAGACCGCCGGGCGCCACCACGTGCGCCTGTGCAAGTTCGACGGCAACGCCAGCGGCGTGCTGGAGAAGGGTTTCGTCGCCCTTTAATCGCGATTGAACGAGTCTATGACCGACACCACAGAAATGAACTACGAAGGGGTTGAGCAACAGCCCCTCAAGGTCTTTACCGAGAAGGCGTACCTGGATTACTCCATGTACGTGATCATGGACCGCGCCCTGCCGCATATCGGCGACGGCCTGAAGCCGGTGCAGCGGCGCATCGTCTACGCCATGAGCGAGCTGGGGTTGAAGGCGGGGGCCAAATACAAGAAGTCGGCGCGCACCGTCGGCGACGTGCTCGGCAAGTTCCACCCGCACGGCGACTCGGCCTGTTACGAGGCGATGGTGCTCATGGCCCAGCCCTTCTCCTACCGCTATCCGCTGGTGGACGGTCAGGGCAACTGGGGCGCGCCGGACGACCCCAAGTCCTTCGCCGCCATGCGTTACACCGAGTCGCGCCTGGCCAAGTTCTCCGAGCTGCTGCTGGCCGAGGTGGGGCAGGGGACAGTGGACTGGGTGCCCAACTTCGACGGCACCCTGGATGAGCCCTCGGTGCTGCCCGCGCGGGTGCCCAACGTGCTTCTCAACGGCACCACCGGTATCGCCGTGGGCATGGCCACCGACATCCCGCCGCACAACCTGCGCGAGGTGGTGAGCGCCTGCGTGCACCTGCTGGACAGCCCGCGGGCGACGCTGGAGGAGTTGTGCGAGCTGCTGCCGGGGCCGGACTTTCCCACCGACGCGGAGATCATCAGCCCGCGCGCCGACCTCAGAAAGATCTACGAGACCGGCAACGGCTCGGTGCGCATGCGCGCCAAGTGGGAGGCGGAGGACGGCGCGGTGGTGATCAGCGCGCTGCCGCACCAGGTCTCCGGGGCCAAGGTGCTGGAGCAGATCGCCGCGCAGATGCAGGCCAAGAAGCTGCCGATGGTGGAGGACCTGCGCGATGAGTCGGACCACGAAAATCCGACCCGCCTGGTGGTGGTGCCGCGCTCCAACCGCGTGGACCTGGAGCAGCTGATGAACCACCTGTTCGCCACCACCGACCTGGAGCGCACCTACCGGGTCAACATGAACGTCATCGGCACCGACGGCCGCCCGCAGGTGAAGAATCTCAAGCTGATGCTCAGCGAGTGGCTCACCTTCCGCAAGGCCACCGTGCGCCGCCGCCTGGAGCATCGTCTGGATAAGGTCAACAGGCGCCTGCACCTGTTGGACGGCCTGCTCATCGCCTTCCTCAACATCGACGAGGTGATCCACATCATCCGCACCGAGGACGAGCCCAAGGCGGAGCTGATGCGCCGCTTCGAACTCTCCGAGGTGCAGGCCGACTTCATCCTCGACACCAAGCTGCGTCAGCTGGCGCGTCTGGAGGAGATGAAGATCCGCGGCGAGCAGGATGAGCTGTCGAAGGAGCGCGAGCAGCTGGAGAAGGTGCTGGGTTCCGAGACCCGCCTCAAGACCCTGGTGAAGAAGGAGCTGATCGCCGATGCCGAGGAGTACGGCGATGATCGCCGTTCGCCCATCGTCGAGCGCGGCGCCGCCCAGGCCCTGGACGAGACCGCGCTGATCAGCGCCGAGGCGGTGACCGTGGTGCTCTCGCAGATGGGTTGGGTGAGGGCGGCCAAGGGCCACGACATCGACCCGGGCAGCCTCAGCTACAAGGCGGGCGACGGCTTCAAGGCCTCGGCCCGCGGCAAGAGCAATCAGCTGGTCAGCTTCATCGACTCCACCGGTCGCGCCTACTCGCTACCCGCGCACACCCTGCCCTCGGCCCGCGGCCAGGGCGAGCCGCTCTCCGGGCGGGTCAACCCCATCGCCGGGGCGACCTTCGAGAGCGCGCTGATGGGGGCTGACGACGAGCTGCTGCTGCTGGCCTCCGATGCCGGTTACGGCTTCGTCGCCACCATGGCCGACCTGCACTCGCGCAACAAGGCGGGTAAGGCGGTGCTCAAGCTGCCCGCCGGGGCGCGGGTGCTTGCCCCGGCGACGGTGGCAGAGTACGACAAGGACCTGATCGCCGCGGTCAGCAACGATGGCCGTCTGCTCATCTTCCCGATTGCCGACCTGCCGCAGATGCCGCGTGGCAAGGGCAACAAGATTATCGGCATCAACTCGGCCAAGTTCGCCCTGCGCGAGGAGTTCATGCTTGGCGCGGTGGTGCTCACCGAGGGGACGGCGCTGACCCTGCATGCGGGTAAGCGCCACATCACCCTCAAGGCGGCCGACCTGGAGCATTATCGGGGTGAGCGGGGGCGTCGCGGCAACAAGCTGCCGCGCGGTTTCCAGCGGGTGGATAGCATGGAAGTGGGGGGCTGATCAGCCCCCCTGGCGTTCCCTGAGTTTTCTCAGGTTCTCCAGCACCCGCTCCACCCGTTGCAGGTTTTCGCGGGCCTTCTTGTGCTCGGGGTCCAGGCGCAGAACGGCGCTCCAGTGCTCGTGGGCCTTCTCGAACTGGCTGAGGCTGTAGGCGTCGGATCCGGCCTTGAGGTGGGCGGCGATGCTTCGGCTTATCGCCTCTTCGAGCTTGCGCTCCTCATCGCGCAGGGCGCGCTCGTTGGGGCGCTCCTTTTTCAGTTCGGCGAGCACGTCGCGGGCCTGGACGTAGCGCTTGGCCTTGAAGTGCTGGCGGTAGCTGCTCAGCAGGGTGTCGTAGCGGCGCTGGCTTTCGAGTTCCCTCTGTCGCGCGGCGTCACGCGCCGCCTGGCGCTGCTGCTTGCGCTCGGAGTGGTAATCCTCCAGCGCCTTGGCCGCCGCGCGCGTCGCCTCGCCGTCGTCCAGCTTGAGGGCCAGCGGCAGGCATTCACCGGCCAGACGGGCGTCCTCCGCCTTCAGCGCGGCCAGCCCCCTATCCACCAGGCGGGCGGCGACCCCGCGGGCGCGCTCCTCCATCTCCTGAAGCTCATAGGTGATGTCGTCATCGCGCGGGACGATGGCGATGATGCCGCGCTTGACCGGCAGCGCGGCCTCCAGCCAGCGGGCCTCGTGCAGCAGTAGTTTGAGGTTCTGTTCATCCAGCGCCGCCTGCTGGCGTGTGTGCAGGTCGGCCAAGCCGTCGCGCAGGGCAGCGCTGTCGGCCAGTTGTCCCAGGGCCTTGTCGTAGAGGCCCAGGGCGTCGGCCCATTTGCCCTTGTCGCTGAGCTTGATCGCCTGGGCGATCACCTGCCGCTCGTACTCCGCCGCCAGCTTCTCGACCTCCTTGCGCCGTTCGGAGAGTTGCGGATAGTCGGGGTGCTTGGGGTCCACCTGGGTGAGGGCGTCGATGGCCTTGTCGTACTCCTTCTCCGCCACCCAGATGTCGACCTGCGGGCCGAGCTTGTCGGTCTCCACCGGCAGGGTGACGCAACCGCCCAGTATCAGCGCGGCGCCAAGGGGAAGGAGCAGGCTGCTGCTCAGGCTTCGACTCATTATTCCTCCGGTTCCAGGTTTCTCATGATCTCATCGATGCGGGCGACCACCTCGCGGCGGAAGTCGTCGTCGATGTCCAGGGCCTTGTAGGTGGCCACCGGCTCCTTCTTGCCACGCACCTGCATATCGTCGTGGTGTTCGGAGCGGATGCGCTCCTTCACGCCGCTGAAGTTGCCCATCATCTCGCTGAAGATCACCTCGCCGGGGCCACCGGCGGGGGAGAGGCGCGAGGCGAGATTGACGGTGTCGCCGACCACGGTGTACTCCATGCGCTCGGCCGAACCCATGTTGCCCGCCAGCACGTCACCGGCGTTGGCGCCGATGCGGAACTCCACCGGGTGCAGGCCGCTGCGGGCACGGCGCTCGTTCATGCGCTCGACCAGGCGCAGGATCATCCACGAACAGGCCAGCGCGCGGAAGGCGTGATCCGGGTAGTGCTCGGGCACGCCGAAGACAATCATAGCGCAATCGCCCATATATTTATCGATATGGCCGCCACAGAAGTGCACGGCGTAGGCGATCTGGGTGAAGTATTCGTTGAGCAGGCTGCTCACCTCCCGCGGGCTGAGGTTCTCCGACATGCTGGTGAAGCCGACGATGTCGGCGAACAGCACGCTGGCCTCCATATGCTGGCCGCCCAGTTCCACCTTCTCCATGTGGTTGAGGTCCTTGATCGCCTGCTGGGCCACCTGCGGCGAGACGTAGCGGGAGAACACCTCCTCCACCTGTTCCTTGCGCAGCAACCCCTCGCCCATGACGTTGAGGGACTGGATCAACACTCCCAGCTCGTCGTTGCGGCGGTCGGTCAGGCGCAGGTGATACTCACCCTTGGCGATGGCCCGGCTGGCCGCCATCAGGTCGCTGATGGGTCGGGTGATACGGCTGCCGAGGCTCACCGAGAAGAAGGTGGTGAGTATCAGCATCAGGACGATGGTGGCGGTGACCGCGGCGAAGGTGTCTTCCTGCGCCTCGTTCAGGCGTTCGCGGTTGAAGCTGAGCAGGGCGTAGCCGACGGTCAGCTCCTCGCCCTGGCCGCCGACATCCTTGAGACGGATGGGGGCGAGGAAGGAGATCAGCGCCAGCGGCGGGCGGTTCGCCTGCTGTGCGGTCCATTCGACGGTATCGCGACGCAGGCGCGGCTGGCCGAGGCCGCTGTCGGTGAGCAGGCCGGGGGGCGGCACCGCCCCGGCGGTGGCCACCCGCTTGCCCTCGAAGGCGTAGATGGCGGCGCCGAGGATCTCGTGCTGGTTGTTGAGGTTGTTGACGATCAGCTCAAGGCCAAGGATGTCCTCGGCCAGCAGCGGCTCCTTGGCCGACTCGGCGATCTGGTGCACCACGGTTCGGCCGAAATCGACCATCTGCTCATGCAGCAGGCGCGACTGGTTGCTGCCGATGAGAATGCCGAGGACGATCATCCCCCCGGCGATGAGCAGGCTGAAGACCAGGGCCAGCTTGAGGGCGATGGGGAAGTGGCGTTCCGCCTGACGCTGGCGGAAGGCGGCGATCTCCGCACGCCAGGCCGCTGCGCGCTCACCGAGCAGGCGCAGCCATTCACGCCCCCCCTCTTGCAGGCGCCGGTATATCTCCCTAATCCTCGACATCGGTCTCAGAGTGTACTCTTTCGTATCATGTGCGGGCATCATAGCACGCCCTCAGCCACCCTCAAACCGCTATAATATTCAATAGCTTAAAATTTTCTTAAGCTTCCCTGTAGGGCCCCATTCCGGGGCTGTAGGGGCTCTCCGACGCTTGAAATAGCGAAGTGATGTCCCTATAAAGCCTGCTGGTTAATTACGTTGAGTTCGAGACCCCATGAAGCGCATCGCCCTGTTCCTGCTGACCAACCTCGCTGTGCTGCTGGTGCTGAGTATCACCGCCCGCATCCTCGGCGTGGACCGTTTTCTCACCGCCAACGGCCTGAATATGACCGCCCTGCTGGGTTTCGCCGCCGTCTTCGGCTTCGGCGGCGCCCTCATCTCTCTGGCGATGTCCAAGGGGATGGCGAAGATGTCGGTGGGAGCCCAGGTGATCGAACAGCCGCGTAACGCCACCGAGCAGTGGCTGGTCGAGACGGTACGCCGCCAGGCCGAGGCGGCCGGTATCGGCATGCCGGAGGTGGCGATCTACAACGCCCCGGAGATGAACGCCTTCGCCACCGGCATGAGCCGTAACAACGCCCTGGTGGCGGTGAGCACCGGGCTGCTGCAACAGATGCATGCCGACGAGGTGGAGGCGGTGCTGGCCCACGAGGTGAGTCACGTGGCCAATGGCGACATGGTGACCCTGACCCTGATCCAGGGGGTGGTCAACACCTTCGTCATCTTCCTCTCTCGGATCATCGGCTATGCGGTGGACTCCTTCCTGCGCAAGGGGGATCAGGAGCAGCAGGGGCCCGGTATCGGTTACTGGGTCAGCTCCATCGTCGCTGAGATCGTGCTCGGCATCCTCGCCACCACCATCGTCATGTGGTTCTCGCGTCGCCGCGAGTTTCACGCCGACGCCGGTGGCGCCGCCCTGGCCGGTCGCGAGAAGATGATCGCCGCGCTGGATCGTCTGCGTCAGGCCCACGCCCCTTCGCAACTGCCCGAGCAGATGGCCGCCTTCGGCATCAACGGCGGGATGGTGGCGCGCATGTTCATGAGCCATCCGCCGCTGGAGGAGCGCATCGAGGCGCTGCGCGCGGCGGGTCGCTGAGCTTCAGTCGGCGCTGAAGTCGTAGTCGAGGCTGCTGCCCGGCTCCTGCAGGAAGTGCCCCTGGATGTAGTCCACCCCGCTGGAGTAGAGCTGGGCCAGGGTGTTGGCGTCCTCCACGTACTCGGCGATGGTCAGTTTGCCCATCTCCTGAGCGTGTGCGGTGATCGTCTGCACCCGCTCCCTGGCGTTTTGGCTGTCCTTGATGGCGACGATCAGCTCGCCGCTGATCTTGAGGAAGTCGGCGTCGAAGTGCTTGAGCAGGTTGAGGAAGTTGTCGGCGCGGCCGAAGTGGTCGATGGCCAGGCGGATGCGCAGCTGCTTGAGCCCGGCGATGAGGATCTTCAGTGCCTTGAGGTTGCTGCTGGCGATCGCCTCGTCCACCTCCAGGGTGAGGGTGTTGGCCTCCAGCTTGGCGGCCTTGAGCAGGTCGCGCAGCCACGGCAGTAGCCGTGGGTCCTTCAGCGATTCGGCCGAGAGCTTGACGAAGAGGTTGCTGCGTTTGCCGCCGCGGCGGCGTTCGGCCGCGGTCTTCACCGTGTGCACCAGCACCCAGCGGTCGACGGCGGTCATCAGCCCGCTCTTGGCGGCGGCGGGCATGAACTCGCCCGGCGGGATCACCTAGCCATCGTCATTGAGCATGCGCAGCTGCAACTCGTAGTTATCGCTTTCGTCCCCCTTGAGGCTGCCGATGGGCAGGTAGAGCAGGCGGAACTGGTTCTGGCGCAGTGCCTGTTTAACCTTTTGCGCCCACACCGCGATGCGCTCCTGCTCGGCCATTTCCTCGGCCACCGGGTTGTAGATGCGGGCGCGGTTGCCGCCCTCGTCGGCGGCGCGGCGGTGGGCGCGGTCGGCGC
>JBFFSW010000041.1:0-8609 GCA_041572195.1 Thiohalomonadaceae bacterium
AGCGTCGGTGAACACCTGGAGGAGCTGAGCGCCCTCATCGGCACTCTGGAGGCGAGCAACCGCATCGCCCAGCTGGAGGTGGCGGTGGACGATGAGCAGACCGCCCTGGTGTTCCGTAACCTCGAAGCACTCTGCGATGAAGACAAAGAGAAGCTCGTCGCCTTCGCCAAGGAGCACGACCTGCGCTTCTTCCTCCAGCCCGGCGGCCCCGATTCGGTGGAGCCGTTGTGGCCGGAGGCGATCCAGCTCAGCTACGCGTTGCCCGAATTCGACGTGCACTTCAACTTCACCCCCACCGGCTTCACCCAGGTGAATACCGACATCAATCGCAAGATGGTGCCGTACGCCATCGAGCTGCTGGAGGTGAAGGAGGACGAGCGGGTGCTGGACCTGTTCTGCGGCATCGGCAACTTCACCCTGCCGTTGGCGCGCCGCGCCAAAGAGGTGGTGGGTGTCGAGGGGCTGGATATCCTGGTGCAGCGGGCGAAGGAGAATGCCGAGCTGAACGGTATTGAGAACGTCGAGTTTCACGTCGCCGATCTGGCGAAAGAGGTGGAGCGGCTGCCCTGGTGGTCACAGGGCTTCGACAAGGTGCTGCTGGACCCGGCCCGCGACGGGGCGATGGAGGCGATCCCGCACGTCGCCAAGCTGGGGGTGAAGCGTATCGTCTACGTCTCCTGCAACCCCGCCACCCTGGCCCGCGATGCCGGGCTGCTGGTCAACGAGTACGGCTACACCATGGAGAAGGCCGGGGTGATGGATATGTTCCCGCACACCGCGCATGTGGAGTCGATTGCGCTGTTTACGAAGCCGTAAGCAGCTCCGTATCGTCGTGGCTGTAGGCCGGTGCGCAACAACACAGCACCACCAGCTCTTCATCCCCTGAATTTTCCAGCTTGTGCGCCGTCCCCGCAGGGATGGCGACACTGTCACCCGCGGCGATGGCGAAGCGCTCATCCCCCAGGGTCATCCAGCCACTACCTGCCGTGACGTGGTAAATCTCCTCGGTCACGGCGTGCCTGTGCGGCAGGGTCTCGCCGCCCACGGGCACCCGGGCCTCCGCCAGGGACTGGTTCTTCACCTCGTCGTGCAGGCTGGGGTGCATCAGTTCGCGGATGGTCGAGCCATCCTTGGTGATGTAGGGCGTAGTTTGCGAGTAGCGGCGTTGCATACGCTCTCTGCTCGTGTTTCCGTGGACGATGTCGCTTACTATAGGGCACATGGGAACCGAGATCGAAAGAAAATTCCTGCTGAAAGACGACGCTTGGCGTGAGTCGGCCGACGGCGGCACACGCTTCCGCCAGGGCTACCTGGTGGGCTCCAAGCACGCCTCGGTGCGGGTGCGTATCGAGGGGGAACGGGCCAACATCAATATCAAGGGGGCCACCCTGGGCGTGCGTCGCCAGGAGTACGAGTACCCCATCCCGCTGGAGGAGGCGCGTGAGCTGCTCGATACCCTCTGTGAACGGCCGCAGATCGACAAGACCCGCTATCTGATTCATTACGGTCAGCACGAGTGGGAGGTGGATGTCTTCCACGGCGCCAACGAGGGGCTGGTGGTGGCGGAGATCGAACTCGGCCACGAGGATGAGCCCTTCGAGCGTCCGCCCTGGCTGGGGGATGAGGTCTCCGACGACCCGCGCTACTACAATGTCTGCCTGACGAAGCATCCCTATAGTGAGTGGTAATGGATAGCCGTATCGAGATCGACATCGGCGAGCAGCGGCTGCGGCTCTACCGTAGCGACGAACTGCTGCTCTCCGCCCCCATCTCCACCGCCGCCAACGGCCCCGGCGAGCGCAACGGCAGCGGTTGCACCCCGCGTGGTCTGCATCAGGTGCGGGCCCTGATCGGTGAGGGCTGCCCGGAGAACGCGGTCTTCGTCGGCCGTCGTTTCACCGGCGAGGTCTACAGCCCGGAGCTGGCCGCCGCGCAGCCGGACCGCGACTGGATCCTCACCCGTATCCTCTGGCTCTCGGGGCTGGAGCCGGGGCGTAACCGCGGCGGCGAGGTGGACAGCATGCGCCGCTACATCTACATCCACGGCACCCCCGAGAGCGAGCCCATGGGCGAGCCCCGCTCACACGGCTGCATCCGCATGCGCAACGATGCGCTGCTCCAGCTGTTTCGCGAAACCCCACCGCACTGCCCGGTGATGATCCACGAGTAGGCGCAAACGCGGTAGAATCGGGCGCTAAACGAATAGAAGAAAGGAAGACCATGTCCCTGGGACCGGTCATGCTGGATCTGGAGGGCACCGCCCTCAGCGATGAGGAGCGCGAGCTGCTGCTACACCCACTGGTGGGTGGGGTGATCCTCTTCAGCCGCAACTACGAAAACCCCGAGCAGATGGCCGCGCTGCTGGCCGAGGTGCACGCCCTGCGCGAGCCGCGCCTGCTGGTGGCGGTGGACCACGAGGGGGGGAGGGTGCAGCGCTTTCGCGAGGGCTTTGTGCAAATCCCCGCCGCCGCCAGCTTCGGACGTATCTACAAGGCCGATAAGCCCCGCGCCAAGCGCCTGGCCGAGGCGGCCGGTTGGGTGATGGCCTCGGAGCTGCGCGCCATCGGCGTCGACTTCAGCTTCGCCCCGGTGCTGGACCTGGATTACGGCGTCAGCGAGGTGATCGGTGAGCGCGCCTTCCACCGCCGCCCCGAGGTGGTGGCCGAGCTGGCCGGGGCCTACATGGCGGGCATGCGCCGCGCCGGGATGGCGGCGGTGGGCAAGCACTTTCCCGGCCATGGCGCGGTAACGGCCGACTCCCACGCCGCCCTGCCGGTGGACGAGCGGCCGCTACAGGCGATTCTCGACGAGGATGCGCGCCCCTTCGAGATCCTCGGCGACCACGGCCTGGCCGGGGTGATGCCCGCCCACGTGCTCTACACCCAGGCCGACACGCGTCCCGCCGGCTTCTCCGCCTTCTGGCTGAAGCGCATCCTGCGTGAGCGCCTCGGCTTTCACGGCATCATCTTCAGCGACGACCTCAACATGGAGGGGGCGGGGGAGGCGGGCGGTCCGAGCGAGCGCGCCGCCGCCGCCCTGGCCGCCGGTTGCGACATGGTGCTCATCTGCAACAACCGTCCGGCGGCGCTGCAAATCCTGCGCAACCTGGAGTGGCGCCCCGACCCGGTGCTGCACGCCCGCCTGGTGCGCCTGCACGGCAAGCACCCGGTGACCTGGAATCGCCTGCACGCGGATGCCGAGTTCCAGCGCCAGGTGGCGGCGCTGGAGGGGCTAAACGCGGGGCACACCCTGGACCTGGACCTGGAGTCATAGCATGAACTTCTCTCTCGACGCACTCTGGAGCGGTGAGGCGGTGGGTGGCTCGGCCATCCTCCAGCTGTTCCTGCTGATCGCCGCGGTCCTGCTGGTCAACTTCATCCTGCGGCTGGTCATCAACCGTCTTCAGGCTAAGGTGGAACGTACCACCCAGGTGTGGGACGACGCCCTGCTGCACGCCTTCCGCGGCCCGCTGGGGCTGATGGTGTGGGTGCTGGGCGCCTCCATCCTGCTCTACCTGCCGCTGATGGATGAGTTCCCCAGCCTCAAGGGGATCCTCGCCCCCGGGCGCGACGTGGCGGTCATTGCCGCCATCGCCTGGTTCGCCATGCGCCTGATCCGCACCGCCGAGGCCAACATCCTCGACCGCGCTGAGCTGCTCAAGCAGCCCATGGACCGCACCACCGCCGACGCGGTGGCCAAGCTGCTGCGGGTGGCGGTGGTGATCACCGCGGTGATGGTGGCGATGCAGACCCTGGGCTTTAGCATCTCCGGGGTGCTGGCCTTCGGCGGCGTCGGTGGCCTGGCGGTGGGCTTCGCCGCCAAGGACCTGCTGGCGAACTTCTTCGGCGGGCTGATGATCTACCTGGACCGCCCCTTCGCCGTGGGTGACTGGATCCGCTCGCCGGACAAAGAGATCGAGGGTACGGTGGAGCAGATCGGCTGGCGCCTGACCCGCATCCGCACCTTCGACAAGCGCCCCCTCTACGTGCCCAACTCGGTGTTCACCAACATCTCGGTGGAAAACCCCTCGCGCATGAGCCACCGACGCATCAAGGAGACCATCGGCATCCGCTACGATGATGCGGGCCGGATGGGCGATGTCGTCGAGGCGGTGAAGAGCATGCTGCGTGAGCACCCGGAGATCGACCATGGGCAGACCCTGATCGTCAATTTCGATAAGTTCGCCCCCTCGTCGCTGGACTTCTTCATCTACACCTTCACCCGCACCACCGACTGGGTGCACTACCATGAGGTGAAGCAGGACGTGTTGCTGAAGGTGATCGCGATCATCGAGGCCCACGGCGCCGAGTGCGCCTTCCCCACATCGACCCTGCACCTGGCCGAGCCGGTGCGGATGGAGAGCATATGAGCGTTACCCCCGAAGAGGTCATCCAGGTCCAGCGCGAGGCCGACTGCCTGCACGACCAGGCCACCGTCGAGGCGGCCCTGGATGCCATGGCCGCGGCCATCAGCGAACGTCTTGGTGACAAGAACCCGCTGATGCTCTGCGTGCTCACCGGCGCCATCATCCCCATGGGTCACCTGCTGACCCGACTCGATTTCCCCCACGAGATCGACTACGTGCACGCCAGCCGCTACCGCGGCGAGACCTCCGGCGGCGAGCTGCTGTGGTACGCGCATCCGCGTAGCGAACTGAAGGGGCGTCACGTGTTGCTGGTGGACGATATCCTCGACGAGGGGGCCACCCTGGCGGCGCTGGTGGAGTACTGCCGCGAACAGGGGGCCGCCGAGGTGCTCACCGCCGCGCTGGTGGAGAAGCGTCACCAGAGAAAGAGCGGCCTGGAGGGGGACTTCATCGGCCTGGAGGTGGAGGACCGCTACGTCTTCGGTTATGGCATGGATTACAAGGGTTACCTGCGCAACGTTCCCGGCATTTACGCCGTCAAAGGTTTATAGGAGTTATCACAATGGCTGAACTGGCAATCATCGGCGGCACCGGACTCACCTCGCTGCAGGATTTGAAGATCACCCGCCGTGAGGTGGTGCACACCCCCTTCGGCGAGCCCTCGGCGCCGCTCACCTACGGCGAACTGTGCGGCAAGGAGGTGCTGTTCCTCGCCCGCCACGGCTACGGTCACACCATCCCGCCGCACAAGATCAACTACCGCGCCAACATCTGGGCGCTGAAGGAGGCGGGGGTGAGCAACGTCATCGCCGTCAACGCCGTCGGCGGCATTCGCGAGGACATGGGGCCGCAGCAGCTGGTGATCCCCGACCAGATCATCGACTACACCTGGTCGCGGGTGAACACCTTCTTCGAGGAGGGGCTGAGCCACGTCACCCACATCGACTTCGGCCACCCCTACTGCGAGTCGCTGCGCCAGTCGCTCATCACCTGCGCCGCCGAGCAGGGGCTGGAGGCGGTCGAGGATGGCTGCTACGGCGCCACCCAGGGCCCGCGCCTGGAGACCGCCGCCGAGATCGCCCGCATGCAGCGCGACGGCTGCGACCTGGTGGGGATGACCGGCATGCCCGAGGCGGCCCTGGCCCGCGAGGCGGAGCTCTGCTACGCCTGCGTGGCGGTGGTGGCCAACTGGGGTGCCGGTCTGGGGGATGGTGGTGAGATCACCATGGAGGAGATCGAGGCCCACCTCGATATCGGCATGGCCAAGGTGCGCACGCTGCTGGAGCACGCGCTGCCGAGGATAGCCTAGACCTATCGCGGAGCGGTTAGGGTCGCCGGGGTCACCACCTCGGCATCCACGTTCTCCAGCTCACGGGCCTCCAGCGCCGCCGCCGCGTCGGCGGGGGACATCTCCAGCGGCAGTGCCTGCACCACCATGCCGAAGAGGGGGTGGTCCAGGTAGTGGGTCTCGCCCGAGCGCATGCGCCGTGAATCGCGCAGGTGGAACACCTGCCAGTGGGGGAGAGTGCTGAGCTCCGCCTGGCGCAGCAGCGCGTCGCGCTCATCAATGCTGAGGGTGGCCAGGGCCAGGGCGGCCATCTCCTCGCTCATCGCCGCGTCGCCGTAGACGGCGGTGGGCTGCTCCTCGACGATACCCTTATCCTTATCGGCGAGGATGACCCGCTCCGGGTCCACCGGCAGCAGGTAGCCAAGGTCCGCCTCGATGTGCAGATAGCGCGAGAGCACCAGGCGCAGCTCCCCCTCCAGCAACGGCGGTGGAGTGTAGGCCAGCGGCTGGCCGTTCTCATCGACCAGCGGCTCCTCGCGCGGCAGGCTGATGCCTACCGGCAGCGCCGCCTCGCGCTCCAGTCCCGGTTGCACCCAGCCACCGTGCCACAGCAGCTTCATGCTGGAGTCGGCGCGCAGGCGCGCGACCGCCTCGCCCAGTTGCAGCTCCTCATCCTTCAGCCAGATGAACTCCTCGGGCAGGGGGGCGGCCTCCTCGGCGGGTTCGGCCGTTTCGGCGGCGCGGCTGATATCCAGCCCGCGTACCACCACCACCGACTCGGGGCTTCGCTCCTCCTCCTCGGCCTTCGCCTCGGCCTGCACGTATTCGTCGGGCCAGCGCTCGCTCTCCAGGGCGTCGAGCAGGTTGCTCTGGGCAAAGAGGATCACCTCCAGGCGATACCAGGGGCGTTGATCCTCGGCGGCGACGGGCGGCAGCCAGAGGGTGGCGAGGGCGATGAGCAGGAGTCGGGTTATCGGCTTCATGATGGGAAGTCTATCACGGCTTGTAGGCGAGATTCCCACACAAGAATCGGTGTTTGTTCGATGGGGTCGAAGTCACCGTCTACCTAAAATGGTTAGCTCCAGAATAGAGAGAAAGGACAGATGATGACCAACTCCCCCCGCCTGGAGCTACTGCTCTTCCACCTCAACGACGCCCAGGTTTTCGCCATCGACATTAGCGGCGTCAAGGAGGTGCTGGCCTGCCCCGATCTGACCCGTCTGCCGCACTCCCACGCGGCGGTTTGCGGGGTGTTCCAGTTGCGCGGCGTGCCGTTGACGGTGGTGGACCTGGCCCACGCCCTGGGGCGTCGCCAGCTGGATGGGAGTGCGATGCCGGTGATCATCACCGAGTTCATGGACGGCCTGCAGGGCTTCATGGTCGGTCGGGTGGACCGCATCATCGCCTGCGAGGCCTCCGAGATGCAGCCGCCGCCCGCCGGCAGCGGCAACAACCACTACATCGCCGGGGTGGTGGAGCGCAAGGATGTGCTGGTGCAGGTGCTGGATTTCGAGCGCATCCTCAGCGAGGCGCTGGGGCGGGAGCTGTTCCAGCAGGCGGCCTGAGCACCCTTCACCCGGCTTGTCCGCCGCCGGGCACGGGGATACTATTGCCTCCATTCAAGCGGAGGAGCGGATGTGACCATCAGTAGACCCGAGGTCGAGATCGAGGGCTTCAGCCACCACGCCGGTGAGTTGATCAAGGCGGGATGGTTCCTGCACGACAAGGGCTGGGTGCCCGCCACCAGCAGTAACTTCTCATCGCGTCTGGATGAGCGCCACATCGCCATCACCGCCTCTGGTCACCATAAGGGTGAGCTGGACGAGTCGGGGATCATGCTGGTGGACTACGATGGCGTGCCGCTGGATGAGGGGATGAAGCCCTCCGCCGAGACCGGCCTGCACACCGCCCTCTACCGCCGCTACCCGGAGGTGGGGGCGGTGCTGCACACCCACTCGGTCAACGCCACCGTGCTCTCGCGCCTGGTCGAGGGGCAGTTGGTGTTCGAGGACTACGAACTGCTCAAGGCCTTCCCCGGCATTCATAGCCATGAGAGCCGTATCGTCCTGCCCATCTTCGAAAACGATCAGGATATCGAACGTCTGAGCCGAGAGGTGGAGGTGTGGCTGGACAACCACCCCGATACCCACGGCTACCTCATCGAGGGCCACGGCCTCTACACCTGGGGTCGCGACATGAAGGAGACGATGCGCCACATCGAGGCGCTGGAGTTCCTCTTTCAGTGTGAAATCACCATGCGGAGTCTGGTACGCCTATGAGCACCCTGCTAATCTGCGACGAGACGGGCGCGCCCCTGGGTCCCGTCATCCACGAGCACGCGACCATCACCGCCGAGATGGAGGGGTTGGGGGTGCGCTTCGAACGCTGGGATGCCGAGGCGCCGCTGGCCGCCGACGCCGATCAGGAGGCGGTGCTGGCCGCCTACGCCGATGACGTCGCACGCCTCACCGATGAGTATGGCTTCCAGTCGGTGGACGTGATCGCCTTGCGCCCCGACAACCCCAAGGCGGGTGAGCTGCGCGCCAAGTTCCTCGACGAGCACACCCACGCCGACTTCGAGGTACGCTTCTTCGTCGACGGCAAGGGACTCTTCTACCTGCACGTGGGCGCAAAGGTGTACATGGTGCTGTGCGAGGCGGGGGACCTCATCTCCGTGCCCGCCGGGGTGAGCCACTGGTTCGACATGGGCGCCGCCCCCGACTTCAAGTGTATCCGCCTGTTCGTCATCCCCGAGGGGTGGGTGGCCGAGCCCACCGGCGATGGCATTCCCGCGCGCTTCCCCGACTTCGACGCCTTCGTCGAGGCGCATTCATGAGCATTCGCGCCATCCTTACCGATATCGAGGGGACCACCTCCTCGCTGGCCTTCGTCAAGGAGGTGCTCTTCCCCTACGCCTATGAGCACCTGCCGGGCTTCATTAAGGCCCATGCGGAG
>JBFFSW010000042.1:0-8597 GCA_041572195.1 Thiohalomonadaceae bacterium
CGCCGCGGCTGCCCTCCAGCGTCAGTTGCTCGAAGTATTCTGCGGCGCTGCCAACCGGCAGGGTGGTGACGCCCGGCAGGTTGCGGCCGTCGATCATCACGTGGCGGGCCTCGCGGCGCAGACGGGTGCCGTGGCAATCGGGGCAAGGCTGGGTGCTCAGGTACTTGGCCAGTTCCTCGCGCACGCTCTGGGACTCGGTCTCCCGGTAGCGGCGTTCCAGGTTCGGCAGGATGCCCTCGAACGGATGCTCGCGGCGCACCACGTCGCCACGATCGTTGAGGTAGCGGAACGGTACGTTGTCCTTGCCGGTGCCGCTGAGGATCAGCTTGCGGTGTGGCTCCTGCAGCTTTTCAAACGGCTGGTCGAGATCGATGCCGTAGTGCTCCGCCAGTGAGCTGAGCATCTGGAAGTAATAGACGTTGCGGCGGTCCCAGCCGCGGATGGCGCCACCGGCCAGCGACAGCTCCGGGTGGACCACCACCCGGGCGGGGTCGAAGAACTGGTGCTGGCCCAGACCGTCGCAGGTGGGGCAGGCGCCAGCCGGGTTATTGAAGGAGAAGAGCCGCGGCTCCAGCTCGGTGAGTGAGTAGTTGCACACCGGGCAGGCGTACTTGGCGGAGAACAGCAGCTCCTCGCCGTCGCCGTCCATGAAGGCGATGCGGGCCAGGCCGTCGGCCAGGGCCAGGGCGGTCTCGAAGGAGTCGGCCAGGCGCTGTTTGAGGTCGGCCCGCACCTTGAAGCGGTCGATCACCGCCTCGATGGTGTGCTTCTTGCGCAGCTCCAGCGTCGGCGCCGCCTCCAGCTCCACCACCTCGCCGTTGACCCGCGCGCGAATGTAGCCCTGGGCGCGCAGCTCCGCGAACACCTGCTGGTGCTCGCCCTTGCGCGCCTGCACCACCGGCGCCAGCAGCATCAGCTTGCTGCCCTCGGGCAGGGCCAGCACCTGGTCCACCATCTGGCTGACGGTCTGCGCCTGCAGCACCGTGTCGTGCTCGGGGCAGCGCGGCTCACCGGCGCGGGCGAAGAGCAGGCGCAGGTAGTCATAGATCTCGGTCACCGTGCCGACGGTGGAGCGGGGGTTGTGGGAGGTGGACTTCTGTTCGATGGAGATGGCTGGCGACAAGCCCTCGATGTGGTCGATCTCCGGCTTCTCCATCATCGACAGGAACTGCCGGGCATAGGCCGAGAGCGATTCCACGTAGCGGCGCTGGCCCTCGGCGTAGATGGTATCGAAGGCGAGCGAGGACTTGCCCGAGCCGGAGAGGCCGGTGATGACGATGAGCTTGTCGCGGGGCAGCTCCAGGTCGATGTTCTTCAGATTGTGGGTGCGCGCGCCGCGCAGGCGAATGGTATCCATCAAGGCCGTTTCCGCTGCCGAATCGAACCTGCTAATATACGGCCTCTTTATGGCCCCGCGCAAAGCCGGGTCGACTTTTTCTTCGACGCATTGACCGGTTCTTCGCCCCGCCATTCATGAATTTCGAACAGATGACTCCGCTTGAGCGCCGCGCCGCGTTCTCCCTCGCCGCCATCTTCGGCGTGCGCATGCTGGGGCTGTTCATGGTGTTGCCGGTCTTCGCCCTCTACGCCGACTGCCTCGACGGCGCCACCCCCGCGCTCATCGGCCTGGCCATCGGCATCTACGGCCTCAGCCAGGCGCTGTTGCAGATCCCCTTCGGCATGGCCTCCGACCGCCTCGGGCGCAAGCCGGTGATCGCCTTCGGCCTGCTGGTGTTCGCCGCTGGCTCCGCGCTGGCGGCCCTCTCCAGCTCCATCGAGGGGATGATCGCCGGGCGCGCCCTGCAGGGGGCCGGTGCGGTGGCGGCGGCGGTGATGGCGCTGGCCGCCGACCTCACCCGCGAGGAGCACCGCACCAAGGCGATGGCGGTGATCGGCATGAGCATCGGCATGAGCTTCCTGGCGGCGATGATCGCCGGTCCGCTGTTCGGTGCCTGGCTCGGCCTGCACGGCCTGTTCTGGATGATCGCGGCGATGGCCCTGCTCGGCATCGCCATCCTCTATCTGGCGGTGCCCACCCCGCGCCACTGCCGCCACCACAGCGACGCCGAGCCGCTGCCGGGGCAGTTCGCCCGGGTGCTGCGCGATACTCAGCTGCTGCGCCTGGACGCGGGGATCTTCGTCCTCCATATGACCCTGACCGCGATGTTCGTGGCCATGCCGCTGATGCTGGTGGATGCCGGGCTGGCAGGTAGCGATCACTGGCGGCTCTACCTGCCGGTGATGCTGCTGGCGATGGCCGCGGCGGTGCCCTTTATCATCGTCGCCGAGAAGCGCGGGGCGATGAAGGCGGTGTTCCTCGGCGCCATCGCCATGATCGGCGCCAGCCTGGCGGCGATGGGGCTGTGGCACGGCTCGCTGTGGGCCCTGGGTGGACTGCTGTGGCTCTTCTTCGCCGCCTTCAACCTGCTGGAGGCGACCCTGCCGTCGATGATCAGCAAGCTGGCGCCGCTGGAGGCCAAGGGCACCGCCATGGGGGTCTACTCCAGCTCGCAGTTCGCCGGGGCCTTCGTCGGCGGCTGGCTGGGGGGCTGGGGCTACGGCGAGTACGGCGTCGAGGGGCTCTTCTCCGGCCTGCTGCTGCTGCTCGCCCTCTGGTGGTTGCTGGCCTCGGGCATGCGCCGTCCGCCGCGTCTCTCCAGTCGTCAGATCTACCTGGGCGAGCTGGACCAGGCGCGCGCCGAGAGCCTGGAGCGTGAGCTTATGGCCCTGGCAGGCGTGGCGGAAGTCCGTGTTATAGTGAGCGAGTCCGTGGCCTACCTGCGGGTGGATGGCACGCGGGTCGATGACCAGGCCCTGCTGCGCTACTCGGCCGCCGCCGATTGAACGACAGATAACGATAATTGTAGAGATACGAGGGTGTAACGATGGCACGTGGAATCAACAAGGTGATCCTGGTCGGCAACCTGGGCCGCGACCCGGAGGTGCGCTACAGCGCCAATGGTGGCGCGGTGGCCAATATCACCATCGCCACCTCCGAGCAGTGGACCGACAAGCAGAGCGGCCAGAAGCAGGAGCGCACCGAGTGGCATCGCGTGGTGTTATTCAACCGCCTCGGCGAGATCGCCGGCGAGTACCTGCGCAAGGGCTCGCAGGTCTACATCGAGGGCAAGCTGCAGACCCGCAAGTGGCAGGACAACAACGGTCAGGATCGCTACACCACCGAGATCGTCGCCAACGAGATGCAGATGCTCGGCGGTCGCGGTGGCGCCGGTGGCGGCGGCGGTGGTGACTATGCCCCCGACAACTACGGCGGCGGCGCCCCGGCCGGTGGTGGCGGCGGCGGCGGTTACAACCGTCCCCAGGGCGGCGGCCAGCCCCAGGGTGGCCAGGGTGGTCAGGGCGGCGGCGGCGGTTTCGGCGGCCAGGGCGGTGGTGGTGCCCCGGCACCCTCCGGTGGCGGTAACTTCGACGACTTCGACGACGACATCCCCTTCTAAGCCGCGAGCAGTATGGGCCTCCCCGCATTCAAGGCCTACGACATTCGCGGTCGTATCCCCGATGAACTGAACGAGGCGATCGCCTATCGCGTCGGTCGGGCTCTCAGCGAGATGCTGGGACCCGGGCCGGTGGCGATCGGCCGTGACGTGCGCCTGAGCAGCCGCTCACTCAGCGAGGCGCTGGCCCGCGGCCTGATGGACGCCGGGCGCGAGGTGCTGGACATCGGCCTCTGCGGCACCGAGATGGTCTACTTCGCCACCGCCCACGAGCATCTGGCGGGGGGCGTGATGGTCACCGCCAGCCACAATCCCATGGACTACAACGGCCTCAAGCTGGTGCGCGAGCAGGCGATCCCCATCAGCGCCGACAGCGGCCTGAAGCTGATCGAGCAACGGGTCGAGGAGGGGGATTTTTTACCCGTCGATTCGCCGACGGGATCGCTGCAAGGCCTGGACATTCACGACGCCTACTGCGCCCATCTGCTGAATGCCATCGACCCCGCGGCCATCAAGCCGCTGAGGGTGGTGGTCAACGCCGGTAACGGCGGCGCCGGGGCGATCATCGACCGCCTGGCTCCCTCCCTGCCGCTGGAGTTCATCCGCATCGACCATGAGGCCGATGGTCACTTTCCCAACGGCATCCCCAATCCGCTGTTGCCGGAGCGACGCGAGCGTACCGCGAGCGCGGTGCGCGAGCATGGCGCCGACCTGGGCCTGGCCTGGGACGGTGATTACGACCGCTGTTTCTTCTTCGATGAGCGCGGTGAATTCGTCGACAGCTACTACATCATCAGCCTGCTGGCCGAGGGGCTGCTGCGCGCCTCGCCGGGGGAGCGCATCGTCTACGACGCGCGCCTGACCTGGAACACCCGCGAGCGGATCGCCGAGGCCGGGGGCGAGGCGGTGCAGAGCAAGTCCGGCCACGCCTTCATGAAGGAGAGCATGCGCCGGGTCGATGCCCTCTACGGCGGCGAGATGAGCGGCCATCACTTTTTTCGCGACTTCTACTACTGCGACAGCGGCATGCTCCCCTGGCTGCTGCTGATCGAGCAGCTGTCGCGCCGAGACGAGTCGCTATCGGCGATGGTGCGTGCTCAGCGCCAGGCCCATCCGATCAGCGGCGAGATCAATCGCGAGGTCGCCGATGTCGATGCGGTCATCGCCACCATCGAGGCGGAGTATGCCCCCGGCGCCGAGCGGGTCGAGCATATGGATGGACTGAGCATTGAGTACGCCGAGTGGCGATTTAACCTGCGCGGCTCCAATACGGAACCCCTGCTGAGGCTGAACGTGGAGAGTCGTGGCGACTGGGAATTGATGAGGGAAAAGACCGAGGAGCTGCTTGAGCGTATCGGTTAGAGAAAGATTGGTCGGGGTGAGAGGATTCGAACCTCCGGCCCCTGCCTCCCGAAGACAGTGCTCTACCAGGCTGAGCTACACCCCGTGAATCTTTAATGGTTTCGCTGGACAGCGAACCGCGCAATGGTGATTAAGGCGTCCTTGTAGACCGAGTTCGGGATAACGGTCAACGCCTCGATGGCCTTGTCGGCCTCCTCCTGCGCGGAGCGCGCAGTGTACGCGATGGCGCCGGTCGAATCAATAGCCTCCAGCACCGCTTCGATATCGTCTTTTCCGCCGTTTTCGATGGCGTGGCGAATGAGCGCGGCCTGCGCCTCGCTGCCGTGTGCCATGGCGTGAATCAGCGGTAAAGTGGGCTTGCCCTCGGCCAGATCGTCGCCGACGTTTTTGCCCATTTCCTCGCTGGAGGCGGAGTAGTCGAGCACGTCGTCGATCAACTGGAAGGCGACGCCCAGATACATGCCGTAGTCGGCCAGTGCCCGCTCCACCGCCTCGTCGGCACCGCAGAGTACCGCGCCGAGGCGGCTGGAGGCCTCGAACAGCTTGGCGGTCTTGCTGCGGATCACCTCCAGGTAACGCTCCTCGGTGGTGTCGGCGTCGTGCACGTTGAGCAGCTGCATCACCTCGCCCTCGGCGATGACGTTGGTGGTCTCGGCGAGGATCTCCATCACCCGCATCTGGCGTACGCCGACCATCATCTGGAAGGCGCGCGAGTAGAGGAAGTCACCCACCAGCACGCTGGCGGCGTTGCCGAAGAGGTTGTTGGCGGTCTCGCGGCCGCGGCGCAGCTCCGATTCATCCACCACGTCGTCGTGCAGCAGGGTGGCGGTGTGGATGAACTCCACCACCGCCGCCAGCTCCTGATGGTCGCGCCCCTCATAGCCCAGGGCGCGGGCGGAGAGCAGCAGCAGTACCGGGCGCAGACGCTTGCCGCCGCTGTTAATGATGTACTCGCTGATCTGATTTATGAGCACAACCTCCGAGTGGAGGCGCTCGCGGATCACCCGATCCACCTCCCGGCGGTCATCCTCAATCAGCTTGTAAACATCTTGTATGTCCATGAAATACCAGTACTATTTGCTCGTGGTGCGGCCGCCCCCAGGGTCTGCCGGGGGGCGCGAAACAAAGGCGGCTATTATGGGGTTTGACCTCGGCGAAGGCAAACGCTAGAATTGCCGGTCTTTCGTGACCCCATTGGGGCGGTTTTCGTTTTGGAGAACGGCGATGTACGCGGTAATCAAGACCGGTGGTAAACAGTACCGGGTGGCCGAGGGCGATACCCTCAAGGTCGAAAAGCTTTCTGCCGACGTCGGCGCGACCCTGGACCTGGATCAGGTTCTGATGGTCGCCGACGGCGACAACATTCAGATCGGCGCCCCCGTGGTTGACGGCGCCAAGGTGACGGCAACCGTCAAGTCTCATGGCCGTGGCGAGAAGATTCGTATCGTCAAGTTCCGCCGCCGTAAGCACTACGACAAGGTGACCGGTCACCGTCAGTATTTCACCGAGCTGGAGATCACTGGCATCAAGGCCGGTTGATTTCGGAGGTAAAGCACAATGGCACATAAAAAAGCTGGTGGTAGTACTCGCAACGGTCGCGATTCCATCTCCAAACGCCTGGGCGTCAAGCGCTTCGGCGGCGAGCTGGTGAGCGCCGGCAGCATCATCGTGCGTCAGCGTGGCACCAAGTTCCACGCCGGCAACAACGTCGGCTGCGGCCACGACCACACCCTCTTCGCCAAGGCCGACGGCCGCGTGGTGTTCGAGGTGAAGGGCCCGAAGAACCGTAAGTTCGTCAGCATCGTCGCTGAATAATCCGGTTCACTGGTCTTGAGTGGAAAGCCCCGTCGTACCGACGGGGCTTTTTGCGTTACAGGGGATAGCACATGAAATTCGTCGATGAGGCGACCATCCGCGTCGAGGCGGGCAAGGGCGGCAACGGCTGTGTCAGCTTCCGTCGCGAAAAATACATCCCCTTCGGCGGCCCCGACGGTGGTGACGGCGGCGACGGCGGCAGCGTCTACCTGCTCGGCGACAACAACCTCAACACCCTGGTCGATTTCCGCTACGAGCGCCGCTTCAAGGCCGAGAACGGCCAGCCCGGCATGGGCCGCAACATGACCGGCAAGGGCGGTGACGACAAGGTGATCCCGGTGCCGGTGGGCACCCTGATCCGCGATGTCGACACCGGTGAGGTGCTGGGCGATATCGTCGAGAGTGGTCAGCGCATTAAGGTGGCCCAGGGCGGTTTTCACGGCCTCGGCAACACCCGCTACAAGTCCAGCACCAACCGCGCCCCGCGCCAGTCCACCCCCGGTTCCATGGGCGAGACGCGCAACCTGCAACTGGAGTTGAAGGTGCTGGCCGACATCGGCCTGCTGGGGCTGCCCAACGCCGGTAAGTCCACCCTCATCCGCGCGGTCTCCTCGGCCAAGCCCAAGGTGGCCGACTATCCCTTCACCACCCTCTATCCCAACCTCGGGGTGGTGAGCATCGAGTCACACCGCAGCTTCGTCATCGCCGACATCCCCGGTCTCATCGAGGGGGCCGCCGAGGGGGCGGGGCTGGGCATACAGTTTCTCAAGCACGTCTCGCGCACCCGCCTGTTGCTGCACCTGGTGGACGTGGCCCCCTACGACGGCTCCGACCCGGCCGATGCGGTGCGGGTGATCGTCCGCGAGCTGGAGAAGTTCTCCCCCGAACTGGCGGCGCGTGAGCGCTGGCTGCTGCTCAACAAGGTGGACCTGCTGCCCGAGGATGAGCGCGAGGAGCGCTGCCAGGCGATTATCGATGCCCTCGACTGGCAGGGGCCGGTTTACCGCATCGCCGCCCTATCCAGGTCCGGCACCCGTCCGTTGGTGCAGGACGTGATGGTGCGCATCGAGGAGATGGCCGAGGAGGAAGCGGAGAGCGGCGTCGATGACGGTGAAGAATAGGCTTCCGGGCCGCCGACTCTCACGGTAAGCTTGCCGCCATGAGTGAACGTCAACGACTGAGCAGGGCCCGCCGCTGGGTGGTGAAGATCGGCAGCGCACTGCTGACCAACGACGGCCGTGGCCTCAACCGCGAGGGGATCGCCGCCTGGGCCGGGCAGATGGCCGCCCTGCGCAAGCAGGGGATCGAGCTGGTGTTGGTCTCCTCCGGCTCGGTGGCCGAGGGCATGAGCCGCCTCGGCTGGGACAAGCGCCCCAACGCCCTGCACGAGTTGCAGGCCGCCGCCGCCGTCGGCCAGATGGGCCTGGTGCAGGCCTACGAGTCCTGCTTCCAGGGCTACGGCCTGCACACCGCGCAGATCCTCCTCACCCACGACGACCTCTCCAACCGCGGCCGCTACCTCAATGCCCGCTCCACCCTGCGCACGTTGCTGGAGCTGGGGGCGGTGCCGATCATCAACGAGAACGACACCGTGGTCACCGACGAGATCCGCTTCGGCGACAACGATACCCTGGCGGCGCTGGTGGCCAACCTGGTGGAGGCGGAGCTGCTGGTGATCCTCACCGACCAGGACGGCCTCTGCGACAGCGACCCGCGCGCCAACCCCAACGCCAAACTACTCTCCGAGGTGCGCGCCGAGGACGCCTCGCTGGAGGCGCTGGCCGGTGGTGCGGGCAGCCTGGGGCGCGGTGGCATGCTCACCAAGGTGAAGGCGGCCCGGCTGGCGGCCCGCTCCGGCACCGCCACCGTGGTCGCCTACGGGCGCGAGGCGGATGTCCTCACTCGCCTCTCCGCCGCTGCGCCGCTGGGCACCCTCTTCATCCCCGAGAACGAGCCGCAGGCGGC
>JBFFSW010000043.1:0-8502 GCA_041572195.1 Thiohalomonadaceae bacterium
AGGGCTAGGGCGTGGATAAGCTGCTGGAGATCAACGGCCTCAACGTCGCCTTCGGTCACGAAGGGGAGCGGGTGCGCGTGGTCGAGGATGTCGCCTTCTCCATCGCCGCCGGCGAGAAGCTGGCGCTGGTGGGTGAGTCCGGTTCCGGCAAGACGGTGACCGCGCTCTCCATCCTGCGCCTGCACGACCCGCACCAGTGCGAGCAGAGCGAGGGGGCGATCCGTTTCGAGGGTCAGCCCTTGCCCTCGGACGAGGCGGCCATGCGGCGGCTGCGCGGGCGTGATATCGCCATGGTCTTCCAGGAGCCGATGACCGCCCTCAATCCCCTCTATCCCATCGGCGATCAGCTGATGGAACCGCTGCTGCTGCATGAGGCGCTGGACCGGCGCGACGCCTGGGAGCGGGCTATTGCCTTGCTTGAACGGGTCGGCATCGACAACGCCGAGGAGCGCATGAGTGCCTTCCCGCACATGCTTTCCGGTGGTCAGCGTCAGCGGGTGATGATCGCCATGGCCCTGGCCTGCCGCCCCAAGCTGCTGATCGCCGATGAGCCGACCACCGCCCTGGATGTCACCATTCAGCGACAGATCCTCGACCTGCTCGACGAGTTGCAGGCAGAGTTTGGCATGGCGGTGCTGATCATTACCCACGACCTCAATCTGGTGCGTTACTTCGCCGATCGGGTCTGCGTAATGGAACAGGGGCGGCTGGTGGAGCAGGGGGAGGTGGACGCGCTGTTCGCCGCGCCGAAACACCCCTATACAAGGAAGCTGCTGGCCAGCGAGCCGGAGCCGCTCAGTGGCCGCCTACCCGATGCCGACGCCGAGCCGCTGATTCGCGCCGACAATCTGCGCTGCCACTTCCCCATCAAGCGCGGCCTGCTGCGGCGTACGGTGGATCACTTTCGCGCCGTCGATGGTGTCGATATCGAACTGCGCCCTGGCGAGACCCTGGGCATCGTCGGCGAGTCCGGCTCCGGCAAGACCACCCTGGGGATGAGCCTGTTGCGGCTGCAGCGCAGCGAGGGGACGATTCACTTCGATGGGCGCCGTATCGACGGCCTGGGCGAGCGTGAGCTGAGACCCCTGCGGCGCGAGTTCCAGGTGGTATTCCAGGACCCCTTCTCCTCGCTCTCGCCGCGCATGAATATCGAGGCGATTATTGGTGAGGGGCTGGAACTGCACTTCCCCGAGCTGGACCTTGCCGCACGGCGCGATCGCATCGTCGCGGTGCTGCGTGAGGTGGGGCTGGAGGAGGGGATGCTGGGGCGTTATCCGCACGAGTTCTCCGGCGGTCAGCGTCAGCGCATCGCCATCGCCCGCGCCCTGGTGCTGGAGCCTAAACTGCTGCTTCTGGATGAGCCCACCAGTGCCCTGGATGTCTCGGTGCAGAAACAGGTGCTGGCACTGCTGCATGAGCTGCAACAGCGTCGCGGTATCGCCAATCTCTTCATCTCCCACGACCTCAAGGTGGTGCGCGCCATCGCCCATAGGGTGATGGTGATGCAGGCGGGCAAGGTGGTCGAGGCGGGTGAGACCCAGGCACTGTTCGACGCACCCCGTGAGGTCTACAGTCAACGTCTGTTGAGTGCCGCCCTGTTCACCGAGTCGGAGCACTGATTCCGCCACAGGAAGACGCCCCATCGGCGTCAGTCCTACGCCTCTGTCAGCACGCTTGTAAGACTGATTATCGGCTTTATAACCGCGATGTAGGGCTTTTGTAAGCACTCATTTTTTTTGCGGATAATTCTCGCCCATCACTACAGCGAGAGGGTGGTCCGCATGCATTTCAGTCCCCTGGTTCAAGAATTACCCAAGCTTGAAGGCGGTGAGCTTCTGGTTCGTTATCTTGCCGATCTCGGCGTCGAGTATTTTTTCGGCGTACCCGGCGGCGCCCTCGAACCCATCTACAACGGTCTTGCACGACTGCACCCCAGCGGCGGTCCTCGCGCGGTGGTCGCGCGGCATGAAAGCGGCGCCGCCTTCATGGCCCAGGGGTATGCGGTGGAGAGTGGGCGTCTGGGTGTGTGCGCGGCCACCTCGGGGCCGGGGGCGACCAACGCGGTCACCGCCGTCGCCTCGGCCTATCAGGATGAGATCCCGATGCTGATCATCACCGGGCAGTCCTCGCAGGAGCGTTTTGGTGACGCTCCGCTGCAGGACTCCTCCTGCCAGGGGATCAACACCCTGGGGATCTTCAGTCACATCACCCGCTACAACTCCATGGTCACCGACATCAGCCAGCTGGAGCGCAAGCTGGCGCAGGCGGTGATGGCCGCCTGCGGCCCCATCCCGGGACCGGCGCACCTGACCATCCCGGTCAACCTGTTGCGCGCCGACAGTGGCGTGAGCAGCCCCAGCATCGATCTGCCCACACTGTTGGAACGGCGCATCGGCGCCTCGCACAAAATGCTCGATCTCCTTTACCGGGTTTTTGCCGAGGAGCGGCGCTTCGCCTTCGTCATCGGCGGCGGTTGTCGTGACGCGGTGGCCGATATCGTCGAGGTGGCCGAGCGCCTTGGTGCCCCCATCGTTACCACTCCGGGAGGCAAGGGTCTGGTCGACCCCTACCATCCACTCTACCGTGGGGTGTTCGGTTTCGCCGGTCACGACAGGGCGCGGGAGGTGCTTTCCGATCCCGAACTCGATCGGGTGATCGTCGTCGGTAGCATGCTCGGTGAGTGGGACACCGCCGGGTGGGATACCGAGGCCCTGCTCAATGAGCGCATGATCCACATCGATGCGGTGGAGTCGCACTTCTCCCGCTCGCTGATGGCCTCCCTACATGTGCATGGGCGTCCTCGGTCGGTGTTCCAGAATCTGCTTGTCGACCCCAATTCCCCCATCTCCTCGATGAAGCCGACACAGGATTACGGCGCCGCTGGCGAGCTGCACTTCTGTACCCGTCCGGTCAGCCATGACAGCAACGATCAACGCATCAAGCCACAACTGCTGATGCAGCAGTTGGGCGAGAAGATGCCCGCGCACACCCGCTACTTCGCCGATGCGGGCAACAGCACCGCCTGGTCCATCCACTATCTGCATCCGCGCCACGGCGAGTACGAGGCGCTCTCCACCGGCTGGTTCCGCACCAGTACCCAGTTCGCCAGTATGGGCTGGGCCATCGGCACAGCCATGGGCGCGGCGATGGCCGAGGAGGAGGCACCGGTGGTCTGCATCACCGGTGACGGCAGCTGGCTGATGAATGGTCAGGAGCTGACGGTCGCCATCGAGGAGCAGCGCAAGGTGATCTTCGTGGTCCTTAACGACAACTCCCTGGGCATGGTCAAGCATGGCCAGCGCATGGCCGGCGCCGAGCCCATCGCCTTCGAGTTGCCCAGCGTCAACTTCGCCGCCATCGCCGAGGCGATGGGGGCGCAGGGGGTGCGCCTGGAGTCGGTGGAGCAGCTGCTGAACCTGAGCGCCGAGAGCCTGCTCGACAGCCGCGGCCCGGTGGTGCTGGATGTCTGTATCGATCCGGAGGAGGTGCCGCCCATGGGTTCCCGGGTCAAGGTGCTCAACGGTTCCTGAGGTCGCGCGGATGGAAAGATTTCACACTCGTATCTGGGATGAGGAGGCGGAGGCAGACAACCCCTTCGCCGCCAGGGCTTGTTATTGCGCCGGTTACGATGTCTACGGCGATCTGCTCGGTGCTATCCGCTGGGAGGAGTATCTCTATCTGATGCTGCGTGGCGAGGCGCCCGAGGAGCATGAGGCGCGTCTGCTGCACGACCTGGCGATCGCCCTGGCCAACCCCGGTCTGCGTGAGTACAGCGTGCATGCGGCGATGAACGCCGGGGTGGGTGGCTCATCTCACGCCGCCTGTCTCTCCGCGGCGCTGGCGGTGGGGGCGGGTCAGCTCGGCGGTGGTCGTGACCTGCACGAGGCGATGGGGATCTGGTCCCGCTGCGCGCGTGATCTGAATGCCTGGAGCGAGGCGTTGGCAGCGTATAACGCCGCCGCCGAGCCGGATCGCACCGAGCTGTGGGCACCGATGGCTCACCCGCCGGGCTTTGACCCCAACGGCGTTTCCTGTACCACACCGGTACGTCGGACCCTGGAGCATCTGTCCGCCATCGTCCCCGCTGGCGCGCTGGCCTGGCTGGCGGCCCATCGCCAGGCGCTGGAGGCGGCGGCGGGGATGCCGCTCTCCATGGCCGGGGTGGCCGCCGCCGCCTATACCGACCTGGGTCTGGAGGCGCCACAGGCGGAGATGCTGCACCTGCTGCTGCGCCTGCCTGGTGCCGCCGCCCACGCCCTGGAGCAGGAGGGCTATGGCAGCGGCAAGTTCCCCTTCTTCAAGAACGGCCTGAAGCTGGACAACGATCCGGGGGGCGCGCATGAATCCGCTTGAACGCCTGAGTGAGCTGGAGGACAACTGGCACACCGAGATGGGTGCCTGGTTCGGCGGTGAGCGGGTGGTGTATCGCGGTGAGGACCTGCTCGGCTCCCTGCTGCCGGAGATGGACTGGATGGCCCTCTATCTCTTCGGCATCACCGGTCGCCGCTTCAGCGCCGATGAGCTGCGCGCGCTGAATGCCATCTGGACCAACACCAGCTACCCCGAGCCACGCTTGTGGAACAACCGCATCACCTCGCTGGCCGGGACCGTGCGCTCCACCGCCAGTCTCACCCTGGGGGTGGCCACCGCGGTCTCCGAGGCCAGGATCTATGGTCACGGCGCCAACATCCGCGCCATCGACTTCCAGCTGCGGGCGCGCGAGCGGGTGAAGGCTGGGGAGTCGCTGTTGGCGGTGGCCGAGGAGGAGTTCGCGGTACGCCGCAGTATCTACGGCTACGGCCGTCCCATCCCAGTTGAGGACGAGCGCAACGCGCCGATGCTCAAGCTGATGGCCGAGTGCGGCCTGGACCAGGGTGAGCATGTGCGTCAGGCCCTGGAGCTGGAGCAGCTGCTGTTCGAGAAATATCAGGGGCGTCGTCGTCGCCTGGTGATGCTCAATATCACCGGCCTGGACGCGGCGCTGGCGGCGGACCTGGGCTTCACCCCGCGTCAGTTCCACCTGTTCATGACCACCTGCTTCCTCGCCGGGATGCCGCCCTGTTATATCGATGCCTTCGAGCGCGAGCCGGGGAGCTTCTTCCCACTGCGTGTTGACAGGATTAAATACGAGGGGCCTGTGCGGCGCCGCTGGAAGGACTAGATGCTGCCGGACTGGCGGGTGACGTCCACGTACATGGTCAGGTGCTGGCCCGGTTGCAGGTACTTCTTGTCCTGCAGGCGGTTCCAGCGTTTGAGGTTGGCGACGCTGACGCGAAAGCGCTCGGCGATGCGCGCCAGCGAGTCGCCGTTGCGCACCGTGTAGCCGATGCGCCGACGGGTGGTGTCGGCGTAGGGGTGGACGAAGTTGGCCGGGTTGAGTTCGGAGAGCTGCTCGCTTTCGCGCTCGCCGGGCCGGGTCCAGATCACCAGGGTCTGACCGGGGCGCAGGGTGTCGCGTGGGGCCATGCCGTTCCACTTGGCCAGGCTCTGGATCCCCACCTGATAGCGACGGGCGATCTCCCACAGGGTGTCGCCGTTTTGCACCCGATACATCACCTTTACTCCATCGCGTTCGCGCTGCTGCTGACGCTTGAGTCGGTTGTCGGCGCTGAGTCGATAGCGGCTCAGGTCCTTGCGCGCCACCGGGATGATCAGGGTGCGTCCGGCGCGGATGCCGTTGCCGCGCAGGCGGTTGACCTTCTTGATCAGCGCGGTGGTGGTGCGGTAGCGCTCGGCGATCAGGCCCAGGCTGTCACCGTTGCGGATGGTGTGGCGCGCCCAGTGAATACGCTTGTCGCGCGGGTACTCGGCCAGACGCTCACGGAAGCCCTCGACCAGCTCCACCGGCAGCAGCAGGTGGTGGGGGCCGTCCGGGTCGGTGGCCCAGCGGTTAAAGCCGGGGTTGTACCAGTAGATATCCTCCAGCTCGATCCCGGCCAGCTCGGCGGCCAGGTCCAGGTCGATCTGCGAGTCCACCTCGACCCGCGCCAGCACCGGCTCATTGGCGATGGGCTTGAACGCCACCTCGTACAGTTCGGGGGCATCGACCAGCATGCTGATGGCCAGCAGCTTGGGCACGTAGCCCTCGGTCTCGCGCGGCAGGTCCAGGGAGAAGAAGTCGGTGGGTTTGCCGCGGGATTTGTTGCGGCGCACCGCCTTGGCCACGGTGCCCTCGCCGGAGTTGTAGGCGGCCAGGGCCAGCAGCCAGTCACCGTCGAAGTGGCGGTGCAGGTACTGGAGGTAATCCAGGGCGGCGCGGGTGGCCTCGTGCACGTCGCGACGGCCGTCGTACCACCAGCTCTGGCGCAGGCCGAAGCGGCGCCCAGTGCCGGGGACGAACTGCCACAGCCCGGCGGCGCGGCCGTGGGAGTAGGCGAAGGGCTGGAAGGCGGATTCGACCACCGGCAGCAGGGCGATCTCGCTGGGCATGCCGCGGCGCTCCACCTCCTCGATGATCATGTGCAGGTAGGGCTGGGCGCGCTCGGCGACCCGGTCAAGATAGGCCTGGTGGCGGGCAAACCACTTCAGTTCCGCCTCGATGCGGTCATCGGATTTGCCGATGAGGGTGAAACCCTCACGCAGGCGGATCCAGAGGTCTTCGGGCTCAGCGCAGATCTGGCGCTCGGCCACGGCCAGGCGCTCCCAGGCGGGTCTGGGTTTTTCGACCACCACGGGGGCGGTCTCGACCGGTTCCGGCTTGAGCGCCGTCTGGCCGGGCTGGCAAGCCCCGAGAGTCAATACCGTCAGTAGGGGAAAGAGTCGGATTCACAAGGTATTAGTCCGTTTTTCTTGAGTATTTTCGCATTGTAAGCGCGCTGGGGCGGGGCTTCAACTAATCCAGGGTGTCCTTCCAGTGGCGGACCACGCCGAAGAGCTCGGCCCCGAGCCGTAGCGGCCGCCCGGCGAAGGCCTCGGCGGCGGCGCGCAGGGACTCATCGTCGTAGTGGAGGAAGGGGTTGAAGCCCTTCTCCTCGGCCAGGGTGGTGGGCAGACTGGGCCTACCCTCGGTACGCAGTTGCTCGACCTTTGTCCGATGGGCGGCGATGGCGGGGTTGCCCGGTTCGGCCACGGCGGCGAAGGCCAGATTGTCCAGGGTGTATTCGTGGGCGCAATAGATGAGAGTGTCGTCGGCCAGCGCGGCGATCTTCTCCAGCGAGGCGTGCATCTGCTCCGGGGTGCCCTCGAACAGTCGCCCGCAACCGGCGGAGAAGAGGGTGTCGCCGCAAAAGAGCGCGCCATGGCCCACGTAGCCGAGGTGGCCGCGGGTGTGACCGGGGAGGTCCAGCACGCGGAACTCCAGCCCGGCGACGGCCACCAGGTCCCCCTCGCTCAGGCTGACATCCACCCCCACGACCCGCTCCAGCGCCGGGCCGTAGACGCTGCAGCCGGTGCGCCGCTTGAGCTCCGCCACACCGCCAGTGTGGTCGCCGTGGTGGTGGGTGATGAGGATGGCCTCCAGGGTGAGCCCATGGGCCTTGAGCACGGCGAGCACCGGTGCCGCGTCGCCGGGATCGACCACCGCTACATTGGGGGCATCGCCATTGCGGATAAGCCAGATATAATTGTCGTCGAAGGCGGGGATGGGGCTGATTTCGATCATGCGCCGATCCTGACAGCAGAGCCCGGCGCGGGTCAATCACCGCGCTCAGCGATGGGAGGTGAACGATGGGGGAGTGGGGCCGACGCCTGCGTGAGGCCTACCGCTGCGAGCCGGGCGGAGGCGCCTGGGAGGGGCTGGAGGGCTGGTATCGAGACCCGTTGGGGCGCGCCCTGCTGGAGGCCGAGCGCGAGCTGCTCGACCCGGTGCTGGCCGACCTCTTCGGCTACCACCTGTTGCAGGTGGGGCGGCCTCATCAGGCGGATCTGTTGGGTACCTCACGCATCCGCCACCGCCTGTTGCTGGATACACGCTCGGGGCTGGAGCAGGAGGGGAGCCGACGGCTGCTGGCCCGCGCCGAGGCGCTGCCGGTGGCCAGCGACAGCATCGATCTGCTGCTCTACCCCCACTCGCTGGAGTTCAGCGACGACCCCCACCAGGCCCTGCGCGAGGCGGAGCGGGTGCTGATCCCCGAGGGGCACATCGTCATCCTCGGCTTCAACCCCACCGGCTGGTTCGGTCTCAACCGCCTGCTCAGCGGGTGGCGCGGGCGGGCGCCCTGGTGCGGCCGCTTCATCGGCAGTTCTCGTCTGCGCGATTGGCTCTCTCTGCTCGGCTTTGATACCGTCACCCTTCGCGGCGCCTTCTACCGACCGCCGCTGCCGCACCCCGGGGCCCTGCAACGCACGGCCCCCCTGGAGGGTTTGCGTAGCGGCGGGGTGTTTGGCGCCGGGGTCTACCTGCTGGTGGCGAAGAAACGGGTCACCACCCTTACCCCCATACGCCCCCGCTGGCGGCCGCGCCGCGGCCTGCTGGGGGGCGGCCTTCCCGAGCCGACGGCGCGACGTGATAAAAGCTGAAAGGGCGACATGAACGATAGCTGTGACAATCTGGTGGAGATCTAC
>JBFFSW010000044.1:0-8463 GCA_041572195.1 Thiohalomonadaceae bacterium
AAAGATATATTCATTGAGAAAACACTGTACACCGAGCGCGACGATGAACGGAGACAGCGAGGGGGCGAACGCCGCGGGGCCGCCCTGGGTACACTCGTGCAGCACCAGGCGGCGCAAACGGCGCATCCCCCCCTCCAGCTCAAGGTCGGCGAGCACGCCCCCAGCCAACGCCTCCAGGAGCAGCGGCTGGGCATAGAAGGGCTCCAATGAACCATCGTCAAAGGCGGCCCTCAAGGCCGCATCATCCAGGCTCAACACTCGTTGAGTGACGGGATTGGCCATGATAATTCGCAGTGCCACGTCGGCCATGCCCTGATGGTTGACATCCAGTGAGGCATAGTTGTTCTGTAGCTCGGCGATGAGATGCCCGTCCATCCGTGCCGCATCCAAGCCACGCATCGCCTTGATCAAGAACTGACGTATCTGAAAATTGTCGGGCTGATGTGCCAGCACAGCGACGGCCATATCCGCCGCCTCTCGGTACTTGCCCAGCTTGAGCAGTTCCTCACATAGAGGTAGGTACACCGGGCTGTACTCGGGATCGATATCGATGACCTGGCTGTAGCTGTGGACCGCATCGGCGACGCGCCCCATGTTGGAGAGGATGATGCCGGTGTTGTGGTAGGCCTGAACGTAGTCGGGTTTGTGGGCCAGGGCATTCTGATAGGCGCTGAGCGCCGCAGGATAGTCCTTCAACTGTTGAAGGACGCAGCCCAGATTGTAGTGAGTATCGGCCGAATCGGGCTCTAGCTCCAAGGCCTGTTCAATGCTATCTCGGGCCTGCTCCAGGCGTCGACTGTCGAGCAGAGGCAGACCTCGCTCGCGGATCACCCTGAGGTTGTCGGGCTCGACCACGAGCGCCTGCTCAAGCAACTCCAGAGCCTGGCCGTTATCGCCGTCGCCGTGCTTGATACGGGCCAGCAGATAGAGCGCATCGACATCGTTGGTGTTCGATGAGAGTACCCGACGATAATCCGCCTCGGCCTGATCCAGTCGCCCGGCCTTATGGTGTTCCATTCCGCGAGCCAGGATTTCTTCATTATTATTCAATCAGCTACTCCACTTCCCGTTCGGCTACGAGACTATCACCCATTCATAGATAATTGAACAGACTCAGCCCCTGCACCTTGGTAAAGGTCTGCTGGGCGGCGTTGAGACCGGTCATCTGCAGATTCATGCGACTGACCGCATCGGCGAAGTCCAGGTCCTCCAGATCGGAACGGGTGGTGGTCATCTGGTGGATATAATCCTCGTTGACCGAACGCTGGCTGGTGATCGCATTAAGACGCGAACCGACCCCCGCCTGGAACTGCAGCGCGCGGTTCAACGCCGCGTCGATATTCTCGATGTCGATACCGGTGACGGTGCCCGTCTCCAGCGCCGCGGCGAAGCGGTCCACCGCCTCGAAGGCACTGATGTAGCCGCCCGGCACCGCCGGGTCGGGCACCTTGTTGAAGATCTCGTAGCCGGAGTCGCTGTCGGCCACTTGGCGCTCGGGGCCGATGCGGACCAGACGCTGCCCCTGATCACCGTTGTAGTTGAAGGTGGCGGGAACGCCTAGCCCGCCACCCAGCTGCTCGAAGGGCCTGATCTGTCCCTTGAAGCCAGAGAAGAGGAAATCGTTATCCGCGTCCTTGGTGTTGGCCAGGCCCAGCAGCTCCTCCTGCAAGGCCCGGGCCTCCACCGCGATGCCCTGCAGGTCCTGCTGGCTGTAAGTATCGTTGTTGGCCAGCACCGCCAGCTCGCGCACCCGCTGCAGGGTGTTGGCCACCGCACTCAGGGTACTCTCCTCCAGCTGCAGGCGTGACTCCGCCTTGGAGGCGTTCTGGCTGTACTGCTGGTACACCTGGATCGACTGGTTGATATCCACCAGCAGGGCCGATGCGGTCGGGTCGTCCGATGGCGTAAGAATGCGCTTGCCGGTGGAGAGCTGCTGCTGGGTGTCGTTCAGCTTACTCTGCTGATCGAGGATCGAGTTGAGCGAGGTGCGCTGGAACTGTGAGGTCGAGATACGCATGTTCGTGCTCTCCGTCAGAAGGCCTGCAACAGGGTCTGGAACAGCTGGTTGGCGGTGGTGATCACCTGAGCGGTGGCCTGATAGGCCTGTTGGAAACGCAGCAGATTGGCCGCCTCCTCATCCAGGTTAACGCCGCTGGTCTGCTCGTGGGCCACCTCGGCCTGGCGCAGCAGGGTGGAGGTGGCATCCATGTTCACCGAGGCCTGCTGGGTCTGGGTGCCAACGCTGGAGATCATCTGCCCGTAGGCCCCCTGGAAGCTGGTGCTGCCATAGATCAGCGTGCCCTCGGTCTGCTTCGACGCCAGCGCCAGCATGTTGCGGTTATCGGCCACCGCGTTGCTGTTGTTATCGACGGTGAAGGTGTCACCGGTCTGCGGCGTACCGCTGAAGCTGAAGGTGATCGGCATGCCGCCGACGGTGATGCTCTGCTGCAGATTATCGTCCACCCCCGGCACGTAGGGGATGGTCGCGGGCACCGCGCCCACCACATTGAACTGCTGGGCGATGGCGTCGTAGGTCATGAACACCGGAGCGGGCAGCGGCAGATTGGTATCGTCCAACGGGGTCACGCCGTTGAGCCTGCCGCTACCAGCGTTCAAGGGCATGCCATTGGCATCCACCACCTCCTGGCCGTTGAGGGCACCGGCGGCGGCGATACGCGCCGGGTCATCCAGCAGCACGCCGAACCGGCTGGCCGCCTCGCTGGTGGGGCGGATCAGGAAGCGGTCACCGGCGGCGGCCCCGGCGATGGCACTGAGGTCGATGCTGATACCGTCGACGATATAGGGGTCGACGGCGGTACCGGTACCGGCGGTCCACGGGATGGGCTGGCCGGTACGGTAGTTACGCAGGTTCCAGGCGGCGCCGTCGAACTCCAGCTGGTAGTCCTCGGTGGTCAGCTGGGTGCTGTCAACGTAGGCGGTCAGCGGCTGGCCGATGGCGGCATTGCCGCCGTCCACCAGCACCTGAGGCGTCTGTGCGGTGAAGAGATCGGTGCCCAGATTGCCGTTCAGGTCCAGGCCCAGGGCGTGCTGGCTGTTGAGCTCCTCGGTGATGCCGACGGCGACGCGGCCCAGGGCGTTGCGGCTGCCGATGAGAATGTTGTTAATGAAATCCAGGGTGCCACCCACCTGCCCACCGTTGAGCAGGTTGCTGATGTTGACGCTGGCACCGTTGGCCTGAATGGCCACCTGGCGGCGATCAGGGATCAGCTCGTCGGCCACCACCGCCAGGTTGGTGGTGGTGGTGCCCACCACCAGCCCCTGGCCGCTGCCGATGAAGACATTCACCTGACCGTCGTCCTGCTCCACGGTGGAGACGCTGACCATCTGCGAGAGCTGCTTCAACAGCAGGTCGCGGCGGTCCAGCAGGTCGTTCGGGTCCTTGCCGCCGGAGGCGCCGCGGGCGCGGGCGATCTCCTCGTTCATCTTGGCGATGTTGGTCGCCAGCGAATTGATCTCCTGCACCGACACCTCCAGCTGCTTATTGGCACGACCATTGAGGTCGCGCAGGCGCTGGTCGATGTAGTGGAAACGGTCGGAGAAGGAGTTGGCGCTGGAGAGCATCACCTGGCGCGCCGGGATCGAGCTGGGGCTGTCGGAGACCAGCTGGGAGGCGTTGAAGAACTCCTCCATCACCGGGGTCAGGCCCGCGGTGGGGTCGGCCAGCAGGTTGTCGATCTGCGCGGTGAGGGTGTGGAAGGCGTCGAAGCTGCCCAGGCTGGAGGTCTGCTTGCGCACCTGCTCGCCGAGGAAGTCGTTGTAGTTACGCTTGACGTTGGAGGCATCGACGCCGGTACCGATGAAGCCGAAGCCCGCGTACTCGGCGCGGCGCGCGGCCAGCTCCACCGTCTGGCGGCTGTAGCCCTCGGTGTTGACGTTGGAGATGTTGTGGCTCGTGGTGGTCAGCGCATGCTGATAGGCCATGAGCCCGGAGGTGCCGATGTTCAGTAAGTCAGCCATAGTCTTAGCCGCCGTTGTTCGTCATCGTGGTCGGTTGCGCGGCGGATACCCCTGTTAGCGGTTCCGCAGCGGAAAGCTTGAGTTTTTCACTGCCGCCGAGAAGTCCCTCGCGGCGCAGAATCTCGCCAATCTTCTCGGCGTATTTCGGATCGGTGGCATAGCCCGCCCTCTGCAGCTCGCGGGCGTAGGCGAGGGCGTCGCCGCCCTGCTCCAGGGCCTGGGCGTAGCGCGGGCTCCCTTTGATAAAGGCCGCATAGTCATCGAAGCTGGCGGCATAGGAGTCGTAGGAGCGGAAGGGGGCGCGCTCCATGGCGCCGATGCCGTCGCGATACTCCAGGGTCTGCTTGCTCACCCGCTCACCATCCCAGCGGTGGTCCGCCTTGATGTTGAAGAGGTTGTGACTGCTGGCGCCATCGCCGCGGCGGATCACCGCCCGCCCCCAACCGGTCTCCAGACCCGCCTGGGCCAGCAGCGCCTCGGGGGCCACCCCCAGCTGCCTGGCGGCACGCTCGGCATGCGGGCGCATCGCCTGGATGAAGGAGTCCGGGTCACCGGCCTTGAAGTCGATGCCGTTGGTCACCGCCACGGATTCGACGGGCATGGCCAAATCCTGCGTCATCTTCGGCGACGGTTTTTCGACGCTAAAGGGCAGGCGCTCGGGCAGGGCATTGACGCCACTCTCCGCCTTGGGCAGCGGCTTGCCGCCGCCGATACTCCCCTCCAGCTGGCGGATCATCATCTCCGCCAGGCCGATGCCACCGCGCTCGCCCAGGTCCATGGCCAGCTGCTTGTCGTACATCTCGCGATAGAAGTCGCTCTGCTGACTGTCCATCAGGCCGCCGCCGGGGCTGGCATCGCGCATGCTCTTGAGCATCATCTGCAGGAAGATGGACTCGAACTGCTTGGCCGCCGTCTCCAGCGCCGCGTGCTGGTCCTTGCGCGCGGCGGCCTTGAGCTCGGTGAGCCCCTGGATGTCGGTGTAGACCGGCTGTTGAGTCATCTGGCTGAACACGGTTCAGGCCTCCTGTCGATTCGCTACGGGCGCGATTTTTTTGACGCGCCACGAGGGTTTACAGGAATATATGCACAGGCCGTGCCAAAAACAAAAACGGCGGCCAGGATGGCCGCCGCGTGGGAGGGGAAGGAGGGTTTAGATGACGATCAGCTCGGCGCGCAGGGCGCCCGCCTCTTTCAGCGCCTCGAGGATGGCCACCAGGTCGCCGGGGGCGGCGCCCACCTGGTTGACCGCGCGGACGATCTCGTTGAGATCCACCCCAGGGTTGAAGAGGAACATACGCCCGCCACCCTCGCTCACCTCAATGGTGGTGTCGGCTACCACCGCAGTCTGACCACCGGCCAGCGGCCCGGGCTGACTCACCTGCGGATTCTCGCTAATGGTGACGGTCATGTTGCCGTGGGCCACCGCCGCGGGCATCACCGTGACGTTCTGGCCGATGACCACGGTGCCGGTGCGCGAGTTGACGATGATCTTGGCCGCCGCCTCGCCGGGCACCACCTCCAGGTTCTCCAGCATCGCCAGGTAGGAGACGCGCTGACCGGCATCCACCGGGGCGTTGACCCGCACCGAGGAGGCATCGATGGGCTTGGCGGTGCCGGGGCCGATCACCTCGTTGATCGCCTTGGCCAGGCGGTTGGCGGTGGTGAAGTCGGGGTTGTGCAGGTTGAACACCAGGCTGTTGCCCTGGGCGAAGGCGGTGGGCACGCTGCGCTCGACGGTGGCGCCGTTGGGGATGCGACCGGCGCTGGGCACGTTGATGGTGATACGCGAGCCGTCCCCCCCCTCGACACCCAGGCCGCCGACCACCAGGTTGCCCTGGGCGAGGGCGTATATCTCGCCGTCGGCGCCCTTGAGCGGGGTCATCAGCAGGGTGCCGCCGCGCAGGCTCTTGGCGTTGCCGATGGAGGAGACGGTCACATCGATGCTCTGCCCCGGTTTGGCGAAGGCCGGCAGGGTGGCGTTGACGGTCACCGCGGCGACGTTCTTCAGCTGCGGGTTAACGTTGGGCGGAATGGTCACCCCCAGCTGCTTGAGCATGCTCTTGAGGCTCTGCACGGTGAACTGGGTCTGGCTGGTCTGGTCGCCGCTGCCATCCAGGCCGACCACCAGGCCGTAGCCGAGCAGCTGGTTACTGCGCACACCGGCCACCGCCGCCAGGTCCTTGACCCGCTCGGCCGCCGCATGTGAGGCGAAGAGCAGCAGAAACAGGGAAATCATCAATTTTTTCATCACGTTACCCTCCCCTTTAGAACGGCCAGACCACATCGAAGAAGCGGCTCAGCCAGCCCTTGGAGTTGGCGTCGGCGATCACGCCGCTGCCGCCGTAGGAGATGTAGGTGTCGGCCAGCTTGGTGGACTCGACGGTGTTATCGGGGCTGATATCGTCGGCACGGACGATGCCGGTCAGGCGGATGAACTCATCCCCCTGGTTGAGACTGAGCAGCTTCTCGCCGCGCACCCGCAGGTTGCCGTTGGGCATCACCTCGGAGACGGTCACGGTGATGCTGCCGGAGAGACTGTTGCTCTGGTTGCTCTGGCCGTCACCGGCGAAGCTGCTACCCGCGGCGACGCTGTTCTGCAGCACCTGATTGCCGCCCAGCAGCACCGGCACTCCGAGCAGGGTCGGCGCACTCATCTCAATGGCGGTCGAGCGGTCGGTGGCGGTGGAGGCGGACTTGCTGGCGTCGGTCTTCTCCACCAGCATCACCGTCAGCAGGTCCCCCACCCGCAGTGCCTTGCGATCCCCGAACAGGAGCATGTTGCCGCCGGGGCGGAAGATGGAGCCGGTGGCCGCCTGCGGCGCCTGGGTCACCACCGGCTGCACCGGGGCGAAGGCGGGGTCGCGCAGTGCCTCGCGGCTGGCGTTGCTCGCGCAGCCGCTGAACACAGCCAGGGCCAGCAGCGGCAGGAGTTTATGGGTTGAACGCTTCATCGCTTCAGCTCCCGGCTAAGGCCTTAGAGGTTGTTGTTCACGTACTGCAGCATCTGGTCGCTGGTGGAGATGGCCTTGGAGTTGATCTCGTAGGCCCGCTGGGTCTCGATCATGTTGACCATCTCTTCCACCACGTTAACGTTGGAGGACTCCAGGGCACCCTGGTTGATGGTGCCCAGGCCGCCGATGCCGGGGTTGCCCGGCTGCGGCGCGCCGCTGGAGCCGGTCTCGGCGAAGAGGTTCTCGCCCAGCGGCTGCAGGCCGGAGGGATTGACGAAGTCGGCCAGCTGGATGTTGCCGATCTGGGTAGCGTTGGTGTTGCCCGGCTGCATCACCGAGACGGTGCCGTCGAGGCCGATGCTGATGGACTGAGCATCCTCCGGCACGGTGATCCCCGGCTGCAGCAGGTAGCCACCGGAGGTAACCAGCTGCCCCTGGGCGTCCATCTGGAAGCTGCCGTCGCGGGAGTAGGCCAGGGTGCCGTCGGGCTTGAGCACCTGGAAGAAGCCGCGCCCCTGGATGGCCATGTCCAGCGAGTTCTCGGTCATCACCATGTTGCCCTGGGTGTGCAGCTTCTCGGTGGCCACGGTGCGCACGCCGGTGCCGGTCATCAGCCCCGAGGGGAGCACGCTGTCCTGGCTCGACTGGGCGCCGGGCTGGCGCACGTTCTGATAGAGCAGGTCCTCGAAGACCGCCCGGTCGCGCTTGAAGCCGGTGGTGCTGACGTTGGCCAGGTTATTGGACACCACGCCCATCTTGGTCTGTTGGGCCTCAAGCCCGGTCTTGGCAATCCACAGTGCGGGGTTCATGGGTCTACCCTCCTCGTTGATTCACGGCGAGCGATGGTTTTTTGACGCACCATAGCCCTTTGCATGAATACAATGCACAGGGTGTGCCAAGTATGTAACCTGTTGATATTTTATGGGATAAAAAAACGGGGCGGCAGTTTCCTGCCGCCCCGTCGGTAAGGTGTTACCGCTTAGGAGAGACGCATCATCGAGGTGGCCGAGGCATCGGTCTCCTCGGCCGACTTCATCGCCTTGATCTGCAACTCGTAGCTGCGCGAGAGCTCGATCATCTTCACCATCGACTCGACGGCGCTGACGTTGCTCCCCTCCAGTGCCCCGGAGATGAGCTGAACACCGGCATCCGCCTCGGGGGCGACCCCATCCTTGGTGCGAATCAGGCCATCCTCGCCCTTGGTCAGGTCGGCCAGAGCGGGGTTGACCAGCTTGATGCGGTCCACCTCGGCCAGCACGTTGGCCCCCTGCCCCACCGGACGGATGGAGATGGTGCCATCGACGCCGATCTCCAGCTTCTCCGCCGGGGGCACCACGATGGGGCCACCACCGTTACCGATCACCGGGCGCCCGGCGCCGGTCACCAGCATGCCGCCGGCATCCAGGCGCAGGTCGCCAGCGCGACTATAGGCCTCGGAACCATCGGCCGCCTGCACCGCGATCCACCCCTGACCCTGCACCGCCACATCCATCTCGCGACCGGTGGAGTTGAGCGGACCGGGCTTGAAGTCCAG
>JBFFSW010000045.1:0-8444 GCA_041572195.1 Thiohalomonadaceae bacterium
CGATGCAGAGGGCGCCGTGGACGAAGACCTCCAGCTCGGTGTCCGGGCAGCTCTGGCGGATCTCGGCCACCTCATCCAGCGACAGCTCTCGCGAGAGGATCACCCGCGCGATGCCGACACTCTTCCAGAATCGCACCGCGGCGCTATTCATGGTGTTGGCCTGCACCGATAGGTGGATGGGGATCTCCGGCCACCTCTCGCGCACCAGCATGATGAGACCCGGGTCGGCCATGATCAGCGCATCCGGCCCCAGCGCCACCAGCTCCTCGGCGTCACGCATGAAGGTCTTCAGCTTGGCGTTGTGCGGCAACAGGTTGAGGGCCAGAAACAGCTTGCGCCCGGCCTCGTGGGTCTCGGCGATGCCGGTGCGCAGGTTCTCCAGGCGATCGAAGTCGTTGTTGCGCACCCGCAGTGAGTAGCGGGGCATACCGGCGTAGACCGCGTCGGCGCCGTAGGCGAGGGCGTAGCGCAAATTGTTGAGGTTGCCGGCGGGGGCCAGCAGTTCGGGGGAGGGCATGGGGTCTTTCGTCTAATCAGCGAGCTTGGGCAGGAAGGAGGTATCCATATGGTACTTGCCCGGGTCCTTCGGGTCGATATAGACGGTCACACCCTTGGTATGCACGTACTCCTCGGGGTTGAACCAGAGGTTGTCGCTCTGGAACAGGTGCACCGCCTTGCTCACCGGGTCCTGCCACTGTGCGACGATGACGTAGGGGCAGCGGCCGTTGACCCGCACCCGAGTATTGCGCTCCACCCCCTCGTAGCGGGCCTGTATGGGCCTCCCGTGGCTGCGCAAGGCCTCGCCGCGAGCGCCCTTGATACGTTGATAGAGCAGGATCCCCAGGCCGACACCGAAGAACAGGACACCGATCACTCCTGTAATAACCGTCCCCAACCATAGGGAGACGAAGCCTTTGATACGAGCCTCGTGGGACTGGCCGGTGCGGTAGAGCATCTCCACCCGCTCACCGACCTGATAGGCGGGGGGGTTGGAGCCAACCCTGGACTCGATCTCCACCCTTCGGCCCGTCTCGTCGATGAAAACCACCAGCGGCCGGTAGCTGCTGCCGCCATCGCTGGATTGCGAGCGCAGCAGCTTGATCACCTTGCCCTCGGCGGTGACCCCCTCATCGAGCAACGAACGACTGTCGCCATAGAGATAGAGTGAAAGCGCCAGCAGTACACCCCCAATCGCGCTGAAGGCCAGTGCCAACCATGAGATCCCTTTCATAGCCCCTCCGCTGTCTGGCTAATTTATTTTGATGCGAACTGGTAGTTGCCGCGCCCGGCGTTCTTGGCCCGGTACATGGCCTCGTCGGCGCTCTTGATCAGGCTCTCCATGTCGGCGCCATCATCTGGATAAAGGCCAATACCGATGCTGGCGCCGATAAAGACCTCGTGCCCGCGCAGGATGAACACCCGTTGCAGGGCGTCGATAATGTTACCGGCAACACGGCCAATGGCCTCGCGGTCATCGATCTCGGAGAGAATAACGGTGAACTCATCGCCTCCAAGGCGGGCCACCGTGTCCACCGCCCGCAGGCACTCGCGGATCCGCTCGGCCACCGCGACCAGAAGGTCATCGCCGATGTCATGCCCCAGGGTGTCGTTCACCTGCTTGAAGCGGTCCAGGTCGATGAAGAAGAGCGCGGCGCCGCCCTGGTGGCGGTCGCTCACATCAAGCTCGTGCCGCAGCCGGTCCTTGAACAGCAGGCGGTTGGGCAGTTGGGTCAGGGCGTCGTAATAGGCCAGGTTCTGCAGCCGCTCCTCGGTCTCCTTCTGCAGGGTGATGTCCTTGAAGATGCCCACGTAGTGGCTGGGCTGGCCCTCGGCATCGCGAATCACGCTGATGCTCAGCCACTTGGGGTAGACATCGCCATCCTTGCGACGGTCCCAGATCTCACCGGCCCAGTGCCCCTCGCTCATCAGCGCACTCCACATCCGCTGGTAGAAGGCCTTGTCGTGGCGCCCGGAGCTGACCTGGTTGGGATTTTTGCCGAGGATCTCCTCACGCTGATAGCCCGTGGTTCGCTCGTAGGCGGGATTGACGTCGATGACCCGCGACTGGGCATCGGTGATGACAATCGCCTCACCGGCGTTGATGAACACCTCGCGGGCCAGGCGCAGTTCGGCCTCATCCTCCACCAGCCGGTCCATCATCACATCGACCGCGGAGGCCATGCGCGCGAGTTCGTCATCCCCGCCCATGTGACAGCGCACCGTGCGGGCACCCTCGGAGAACGACGCCACCACCGCGGCCAGGCGCTCGGTCCGGCGGGTCAACAGCAGTTGCAGCATCAGCGAGAGCAGCACCGCCAGGACGAGTATCGTGAGCGCGGTGAAGAGGGTCTGGCCGTTGAGGTCAGCCAGGCTGCGCCCGACGTGATAGCGATAGTCGATGCGGTGGAAGAGCAGGCCGCAGCGCAGGTCGCGCAGACCATCGCCGCCGCTGCGGCAAACGCTGGCATAACCATCGAACCAGCGCCCGTCCGCGCTCAGGCGGGTCACCACCCGGCGCTGGTCGATCGCCTCACGGGCCAGGCTCATGTCGAGGCCCTGGTAACGCCCCTCCAGCGCACGGCCGATATCACCGCGGTGAGTGGAGGCGATGACCTCCCCCGCGTCGTCACCCAGCAGCATCACCCGGTTGTCCGGCTTGGCGCCGAAGGCCGAGACCATGCGCTCCACACCCGGCCGCTGACGCAGCTCTAGCAGCAGCCGCAGGGTGCTCTGCATGCTGGTAAGGCGGTTGCCCAGCTCCTCACTCACCTCTCGCTCCACCTGTGCCAGGTGATCGACGCGCTCCACCAGGTAATAAGCCCCCGTCACCATCGTGGCGAAGACAATGGTGATCAGGGGAAAGAGCAGCCGCATCGGCAGGTGTAGACGCATCGCCCCCCGTCCTCAGCGCACGAAGCGCGGGTCAGCCAGGGGGCGTTGCGGCGCCCGGTGCAACAGCTTCTGTTGCAACATGTTCCGCGAGAGTCGGTTCACCGTCTGGTGCAGGCTGCCGCCCTCACCGAGCATTGCCAGGTTCTCGGCTCGATCGGGCAGCTTGAGGCCGTCGTACTGCGCCTCGATCTCCTCAGGGCTTTCACCCAGGCGCCCCTGTTGGGCCATCGCCGTCATCGCCGCGGCGCGGTCATCACGCAGCATCGCCAACGCATCGAACCAGCCGTCAATCAGCCCCTGTACCCGTTCGCCATGGGCCTTGATGTAATCCTCGTGAACCACCAGCACGTCGACGACCTCACCGGGGATCTCACGACTGGAAAAGAGCTCCCGCGCGCCCTTGGCGAGCAGGCGACTGCGCACCGGCTCGAAATTGACCACTGCGTCCACCTCGCCGCTGAGATAGGCCTCTTCATGGCTATCGACCCCGCGGTGCACCACCTGAACGTCGTCGATCGTCATGCCGTTGATCTCAAGCGCCCGGGAGAGCACATAGGCCCCCAGGGCGCTGCTCTCGACGGCGATGGCCCGCCCCTTCAGTCCGGCGAAACCGTCGATATCCCCCCGCGCGAGGATCACATCCGCCCCGTCGGAGACATCCAGGACCGCCACCACCCGCACCGGGATGCCGTCCTGCTCCAGCAGCAGCACCTCATCCAGGGTGAGGGCGGCGGCGTCGAGGGCCCGATTACGAAAGGCCTGGATCACCTGACTGGCATCCACCAGCTCCACCAGCTGCACCGACTGCGGCAGCCAGCCCATATTCTCCGCCAGGTAGAGTGGCTCATATCCGGGCCAGACATTGGTTCCCAGGCGCAGCGGTGTCTCATCCTGCTGGCTACAGCCAGTCGCGCCAAGGGCAAAGAGCAGAATCGCCAGATACCTCGTGAACACTTTCATATACACTCCTTCGTACGACTGCCGCCGACCTCAATGAAAAAAATCCGCACGCCGTCACAGCGCGCCGGTTCGGTCGATGAGAGGATGAAACCACGTGTATTCACCACGGTCCATGAAGAGAGAATGGGTTTAAACAGATGAGGTTGCAACCATGAATCACACCCTCCGCCTGGCCATACTGGCTCTGCTGCTGGGCCTTTTCGCCCCGCTGCACGCTACCGAGGAGGCCCCGCACGCGATGCTGGAGGCGCTGTCGGTGGAGATGCTGGACGTGCTGGAGACGGAGCGCGAGGCGATCCACGCACGGCCCGACCACCTCTTCGATCTGGTGGAGGGGACCCTGATCAGTCACGTGGACCTGGAGCGGATGTCCCGCTGGGTGCTGGGCAAGCACTGGCGCGGCGCGGACGAAACGCAAAAGAGCCGTTTTTTCAATGAGTTCCGCACCCTGCTGGTGCGCTTCTACGTCTCCGCGCTGCTGGATGAACCGGAGCAGATCGACACCCTGCTTGAGCACCGCGAGGGGCTGATCGAGTTCCAGCCGGTACGCCTGGGCGAGGAGGAGAAGAAGTGCGTGGCCCGCGCCACGGTCAACCTGCCCGAGGGGCGCACGGTGCCGGTGGTGTTCCAGATGCACCGCTACGACGGACCCTGGCTTATCTACGATGTGAGCGTGGAGAACATCAGCCTGGTCAAGCTCTACCGCGACAACTTCAGCGCCACCATCACCCAGAAGGGGCTGGACAGCCTGCTTGATGAGCTGGAGCAGCGCAACGAGCGGCTGCTGGCCGAGGCCCGCGGCACCACCACCCCCTGAATGGATTTCCTGGCCGTATATTTCAGCACACTGCTGGAAATCGCCCTGGATGCGGCCCCCTGGCTGCTGCTGGGGCTGGTCAGCGCGGGGCTGATCAAGGCCTGGGTACCGGAGTCGGCCATCAATCGCTGGCTGGGTGGGCACGGCCTTTGGCCCATCACCAAAGCGGCGCTGGTCGGCGCGCCGCTGCCGCTCTGCTCCTGCGGCGTGCTGCCCGCCGCCCTGGCCCTGCACCGCGGCGGCGCCTCGCGCGGCTCCACCGTCTCCTTCCTCATCGCCACCCCCGAAACCGGCGCCGACTCGGTGACCCTGAGCTACGCCCTGCTCGGCCCCTTCATGGCGGTGGTTCGCCCCATCGCCGCGGTGCTCAGCGCCATCTTCGCCGGGCTGCTGGCCTCCCTCGCCCCGGCTCAGGAGGCCTCGGCGGCGGCACCGAGCTGCAACGGCGGCTGTTGCGGCGGCGGCTGCTCAGTGCCGCCGCCCAGTCCCGGCTTCTGGCAACGAAACCGCGACGGTCTGCGCTACGCGCTGGGGGATATTCTCGATGACATCGCCCCCTGGCTTGGGCTGGGGCTACTGCTGGCGGCGCTGATCGCCACCGCGGTGGAACCCCAGGCAATGGCGGAGTGGGGCGGGGGTCTTCCGGCGATGCTGGCGATGCTACTGGTGGGGGTGCCGATGTACATCTGCGCCACCGCCTCCACGCCGCTGGCCGCGGCGCTGCTGCTGGCGGGGCTCTCCCCCGGCACGGTGCTGGTCTTCCTGCTGGCGGGTCCGGCCACCAACATCGCCACCCTGGCGGTGGTGAAGAGGGAGCTTGGCCCCGCGGTGCTGGCCGCCTACCTGGGCGGCATCGCCCTCTCCGCCGTCGGCCTGGGGCTGCTCACCGACGCCATCGCCGCCCACTACGCCATCGACATCCCTGCTCAGCTGGCCGAGGGGGGCGAGTGGCTGCCCGCCTGGCTGGCGTGGGGATCACTGGGACTGCTGCTGCTGGCGGTCATCAAGGGCCGGATTGAGGCTCAGAAGCGGTAGGCAAGGCCGAGGCTGAGATTACTGGTACCCTGATTTTCACCAATCCCTCTCAACACCCCGGCGGCGTTAAGCTCAAGGTTTCCCGCAATCGATACACCGGCACGAACGCCGAAATCCACCCCTCTATGCAACCGGCCCTTATCGGGGTAGCTACCATCGTATACCGTCACCCCGCTGGCATTGGTGCGATAGAGGTCGGAGAAGAGCAACTCCGCGTAACTGAACCCACCTAGAAGATCCAGGCTGAGAGGGCCGTACTCTCTCGTCGATACGATCATCAATGCCGTCTGATGCCCAAGGCTTACATCATAGGTATTGGTGGTGCCGCCCCCTGGGCTCCAGCTGAGCGTGTTGCTCATCGGCGTGGTCAGCTGAAGTTCTATACCCGCACGATCTTTAAAGAAAAGCCACTGCAGCCAGAGGCGTTGGCCAGAGAGCGTCGTATCACCGTTATCTTCGACAAATTTAGTGCGTAACACATCCACGCCGACGGTCGTTACACCGCGGTCCTGGGCGAAGATGACGGAGGGTGCGAGGGCAAGCAAAAGTGTTGGCAGGACTAGACGCTTCATCCGTTCTCCTTGTCATGAAAATCCCTGACACGGCGGGCCCCATGCCCGCCGCCTTACACCCTGTGACCTCAACGCATGGTCACCAGTTCCTCGGAGCTGGTGGGGTGGATGGCCACGGTGTTGTCCAGGTCGGCCTTGGTGGCGCCCATCTTCAGTGCCACGGCGAAGCCCTGCAGCATCTCGTCGGCGCCGTCGCCGATGATGTGGATGCCCACCACCTTCTCCTTGGCCCCCACGCAGACCAGCTTCATCGCCGTCTGCACCTTGTGCTTGCTGGGGGCGTAGTACATGGGGGTGAAGCGGCTGGTGTAGACCTTGACCGCCTCGCCGTGGATTTCGCGCGCCTGCTCCTCGCTGAGGCCGACGGTGCCGATGGGCGGGTGGCTGAAGACCACGGTGGCGATGTTCTCGTAGTCCAGACGGCGCTCCGGCTGGTTGTTGAACAGGCGGTCGCCGAGGCGGCGGGCGGCGGCGATGGCCACCGGGGTGAGCTGGGCGCGACCGGTGGCATCGCCCAGGGCGTAGACCCCCTCGACGTTGGTGTTCTGGAACTCGTCGGTGGGGATGTAGCCGTGCTCGTTCATCTCCACCCCGGCGCTGTCCAGGTTGAGATCAGCGGTGTTGGGCTCGCGGCCGATGGCCCAGATCAGGCAGTCGAAGCCGGTCAGCTCGTGCCCCTCCTGGCAGTGCAGGGTGAGGGTTCCATCCTCGGCCTTCTCCACCCGATCGATGTTGATGTTGGGCATGATGTTGACCCCGGCGTTGACCATCTCCTCCATCAGGGTCTCGCGCAGCATGGCGTCGAAATCGCGCAGGAAGTGCTGGCGGCGCAGCAGCAGGTCCACCTCGGAGCCCAGCGCCTTGAGCAGCCCGGCCAGCTCCACGGCGATGTAACCGGCGCCCACCACCGCCACCCGTTTGGGCTGCTCGGTGAGGGCGAAGAAACCATCGGAGGTGATGCCGTGCTCGGCGCCGGGGATGCTGGGCACCATGGGCACGCCGCCGGGGGAGATGGCGATGTGGTCGGCGGTATACTCCTCGCCATCCACCTCGATGGTGTGGGCGTCGACGAAACGTGCCTGGCCCTTAAGCCAGTCGATCTCCGAGTCCTGCAGGTAGGTGCCGTACCAGTCGTTGATCCCCTGGATGTAGCCCTCGCGGGCCTTCACCAGCTGGCCCCAGTCGAAGTCGTTGACCATCACGTCGAAGCCGTAGCCCCGAGCGTCGTCCATGGCGTGGGCCAGCCCGGCGGCAAACCACATCACCTTCTTGGGCACGCAGCCGACGTTGACGCAGGTGCCGCCCATCTTGCCCATCTCCACCACCGCGGCCTTCTTGCCGTACATGGCGGCGCGCTCGGCGATGGAGATGCCGCCACTGCCGCCGCCGATGGCGATTACGTCGTAGTGCTTGCCCATGGCTGAATCCTTTGTTCGGTTTCTCATCGATGCTGGGATTCTAACCCCTTGGGTGTGGCATCGCGAGCAGCTAAGATTGATCCCATCACCTCCTCGCCACAGGGACTCGCCATGAAACGCCTGCTCAAGATACTCGGCTGGATCGCCGTCGGAGCGCTCTCGCTGTTCGTCGCCGCCGCCGTCGCCATATCGCTGCTCTTCGACCCCAACGACTACCGCGACACCATCGCCGCCGAGGTGAAGAAGGCCACCGGCCGCGATCTGGCGATCAGCGGCGAGCTGGAGCTGAGCCTCTTCCCCTGGCTGGCGATCGGCACTGGCGCGGTGGAGCTGGGCAACGCCGAGGGCTTCGGCGACGAGCCCTTCGCCGCCATCCGCGGCGCCGAACTGCGGGTGCAGCTGATGCCGCTGCTCAAGCGCGAGGTGCGCATCGGCCGGGTACTGCTCGACGGCCTGAGCCTGAACCTGGCCCGCGACGCCAACGGGCGCGGCAACTGGGAGGACCTGGCAAAGCCAGCCACTCAGGCCGAGTCCAGGGCCGAAACCGAGGATGAGCGCGAAACACACCCCGACGACGCACCGGCCCTGGCCGCGCTGGCGGTGGAGGGGCTGACCCTCAGCGACGCGCGGGTGGTATGGGATGACCGCCAGAGCGGCCAGCGTAGCGAGATCACCGCGCTCAATCTGGAGAGCGGCGCCATCGCCATCGGCAGCGACTTCCCCCTGGAGCTGAGCATGCAGCTGGTCAAC
>JBFFSW010000046.1:0-8194 GCA_041572195.1 Thiohalomonadaceae bacterium
ACAAGCGAAGTCCCTTCCTGACCGTATGCGACCTGGGTGAGAATCAGGCCTGGACCTATATCCGTGCCCCCAGTGCCCGCGCCATCCTCGACAAGTACCCACAAATGGCGGTGCTGGAGCAGGCCCCCGACTGGCTGGACGAGGCCACCCGCCGACGTATTCCCGAGCACGACCTGGAGGAGGAGGGGGAGTTTCGCGCCCTCATGCTGCGGCACGAGGTGGAGCCCTTCTACTTCCCCACTCGCGGCGCCCGCCGTCACCCTGCCTCATCCCGCCCATGGTGGTACAATAGCGCCCAGCTACAGTAACTCCGTGTAAGAGAAGAGGTTTTTTCATGGCGGGACACAGTAAGTGGGCCAATATCAAGCACCGTAAGGCGGCCCAGGATGCCAAGCGTGGCAAGATCTTCACCAAACTGATCCGCGAAATTGTGGTCGCCGCCAAGATGGGCGGTGCCGACCCCGACAGCAACCCCCGCCTGCGCGACGCCGTGAGCAAGGCCCTCGGCCAGAACATGAAACGCGACACCGTCGATAACGCCATCAAGCGTGGCGCCGGTGCCGGCGAGGGCGAGAACTACGACGAGATCCGCTACGAGGGCTACGGCCCCGCCGGTGTGGCGGTGATGGTCGACTGCCTCACCGACAACCGCAATCGCACCGTCGCCGAGGTGCGCCACGCCTTCACCAAGGCGGGCGGCAACCTCGGTACCGACGGCTCGGTGGCCTACCTCTTCAGCAAGATCGGCATGCTCAGCTTCCCCGCCGGCTCCGACGAGGACGCCATTATGGAGGTGGCCATGGAGGCCGGTGCCGAGGATATCGAGACCAATGACGACGGCTCCATCGAGGTGACCACCGCCTGGGAGGAGTTCACCGATGTGAAGGAGGCGATGGTCGCCGCCGGCTTCGAGCCGGAGATGGCCGAGATCACCCAGAAGCCCTCTACCAGCGTCGAGCTGGAGCTGGAGGACGCGGAGAAGGTGATGCGCCTGGTCGATGTCCTGGAGGACCTGGACGACGTGCAGAACGTCTACTCCAATGCCGACTTCTCCGACGAGGTGATGGCGCAGCTGGGCTAAGCGCCCACGGCCGCCACGGCGCTTCCGGCATGGCCCGCATCCTCGGCATCGACCCCGGCTCGCGCATCACCGGTTTCGGCATTATCGAGTCGGTGGGGGGCAAGCATCGCTACATCGAGAGCGGCTGCATCCGCGCCGGTGACGGCGAGTTCATCGGCCGCCTCAAGACCATCTTCGAGGGCGTTCACGACCTGGTGAAGATCTACCAGCCCACCGAGGTGGCCATCGAAAAGGTGTTCATGCACCGCAATCCCGACTCCGCCCTCAAGCTCGGCCAGGCCCGCGGCGCCGCTATCTGTGCGGTGGTGCAGCATGAGCTGGCGGTAAGCGAGTACTCACCGGCGGAGATCAAGCAGGCCACCGTGGGCAAGGGCAACGCCCGCAAGGCCCAGGTGCAGCACATGGTGCAGGCGCTGCTGAAGCTGCCGGGCATGCCCCAGGAGGACGCCGCCGATGCCCTGGCGGTGGCCCTCTGCCACCTCAACACCCACCACACCCTGAAACAGATCGCCGCCGCCAACGGTGCGCGCGGCGGGAGATACCGATGATCGGAAGACTGCGCGGCATCCTCGCCGAAAAGCGACCGCCGCAACTGCTGGTGGATGTGAATGGCGTTGGCTACGAGGTGGAGGCGCCCATGGGTACTATCTTCCAGCTGCCCGAGGCCGGCGCCGAGGTGACCCTGTTTACCCACCTGGTGGTGCGCGAGGACGCGCAGCTGCTCTACGGTTTCCACTCCGAGGCCGAGCGCAGCCTGTTCCGCTCGCTGCTCAAGGTTAATGGTGTCGGTGCCAAGCTGGCGCTGGCGATCCTCTCCGGCATCTCCGCCGACGAGTTCGCCCGCAGCGTGCAGGAGAACGACACCGCCGCCCTGGTGCGCCTGCCGGGCATCGGCAAGAAGACCGCCGAGCGGCTGATCATCGAGATGCGCGACCGCCTCGATGACTGGCAGCCGGCACCGCTGTTGCCCGGTGCCGCACCCGCGCCGCAGGCGGTGGTGCGCGACGAGCAGAAGGATGCGGTCAGCGCGCTGATCGCCCTGGGCTACAAGCCGCCAGAGGCCAGCCGCCTGGTCAGCGCGGTGGCCGAGGAGGGGATGGAGAGCGAGGCGCTGATTCGTGCCGCACTGAAGGCCGCCGTCAGTTAAACTGCAGCGATAACGATAACCCTAAGGCAGTGACGCTAAAGCGATGATTGAGACCGACCGACTGATTAGCTCCGAGCCGCAAAACAGCGAGGAGGCGCAGGACCGTGCCATCCGTCCCAAGCTGTTGGAGGACTACGTCGGCCAGCCGGTGGTACGCGAGCAGATGAGCATCTTCATGCACGCCGCCCGCGGTCGTAACGAGGCGCTTGACCACGTGTTGCTGTTCGGCCCGCCCGGCCTCGGCAAGACCACCCTGGCGCACATCATCGCCAACGAGATGGAGGTGGGCCTGCGCCAGACCTCCGGCCCAGTGCTGGAGCGCCCCGGCGACCTGGCTGCCCTGCTCACCAACCTCGAACCCCACGACGTGCTCTTCGTCGATGAGATCCACCGCCTCTCGCCGGTGGTCGAGGAGGTGCTCTACCCGGCGATGGAGGATTACCAGATCGACATCATGATCGGCGAGGGCCCGGCGGCCCGCTCGATCAAGCTCGACCTGCCCCCCTTCACCCTGGTCGGTGCCACCACCCGCGCCGGCCTGCTCACCTCGCCGCTGCGCGATCGCTTCGGTATCGTCCAGCGCCTGGAGTTCTACTCCGGCGATGAGCTGGCGGATATCGTCAGTCGCTCGGCGCGCATCCTCGGCCTGGAGGTGGACGAGCGCGGCGCGGCGGAGATCGCCCGCCGTTCGCGCGGCACCCCGCGCATCGCCAACCGTCTGCTGCGCCGGGTGCGCGACTACGCCGAGGTGAAGGCCGACGGCCACATCAGCGCCGCGGTGGCCGCCGCCGCCCTGGACATGCTGGATGTGGACGCCAACGGCTTCGACATGCAGGACCGTCGCCTGCTGCTGGCGATTATCGAGAAGTTCGACGGCGGCCCGGTGGGCGTCGACAACCTGGCCGCCGCCATCGGCGAGGAGCGCGGCACCATCGAGGATGTGCTCGAACCCTATCTGATTCAGCAGGGCTTTTTGATGCGCACCCCGCGCGGGCGGGTCGCCACCTCCAGCGCCTATCTGCACTTCGGCCTCACCGCCCCGGGCCGCGATGAGCGTCTACAGCGGGAGATGGAGCTGTTCGGCGAAAAGGAGTCCTGAGTGGGGGAATTTATCCATCCGGTGCGGGTCTACTACGAGGACACCGACCACGGCGGCGTGGTCTACTACGCCAACTATCTGAAATTCATGGAGCGCGCGCGGACCGAGTGGCTGCGTGAGCTGGGATTCGAGCAGGACGCCTTGATCGCCAACGACAACCTTATCTTCGCCGTACGTTCCGTGCAGGTGGACTACCTGAAACCGGCGGTCTTTAACGACGCCCTGGAGGTCTCCGCCAGGGTGGCGCGCCGCGGTCGCGCAGGGATCGACTTCGAGCAGGAGGTGCGCCGCGGTGATGAGCTGCTCTGCCGTGGCCTGGTGAAGCTGGCCTGCCTGAGCGCCGACGAGTTGCGCCCCCGCCCCCTGAGCGATGCCATCCAAGAGCGACTGGAGAAGAGCGCGTGAACCCCGATATGTCCATTCTCAGCCTGTTCGCCAACGCCAGCGCGGTGGTGCAGGCGGTGATGTTGCTGCTGCTGGCCGCCTCGGTCTTCTCCTGGACCCTGATCATTCAAAAGTGGCGCATGCTGCGCGACTCCGGCGCCGCCGCCGAACGTTTCGAAAAGCGCTTCTGGTCCGGCATCGACCTGGTCGAGCTCTACAAGCAGTTGGCCAAGCGGCGTGACGAGCTGGAGGGGTGCTCGGCGGTGTTCGAGTCCGGCTTCCACGAGTTCGCCCGCCTGCGCAAACAGGGTGGGGTGGAGCCGATGGCGATGGTGGAGGGGGCGCAGCGCTACATGCGCGTGGCCATGCGCCGTGAGCTGGAGCGACTGGAGTCGCGCCTCGCCTTTCTCGCCACGGTCGGCTCCACCAGCCCCTATGTCGGCCTGTTCGGCACCGTCTGGGGGATCATGAACTCCTTCCGCGCCCTCGGCGGCAGCCAGCACGCCACCCTCTCCATGGTCGCCCCCGGCATCGCCGAGGCGCTGATCGCCACCGCCATGGGGCTGTTTGCCGCCATCCCTGCGGTGGTCGCCTACAACCGCTTCGCCACCGAGGTGGAGCGCCTGGAGGGGCGCTACGAGAACTTCCAGGAGGAGTTCTCCACCCTGTTGCAGCGCCAGGCCCACAATCGGGAGGGCTGAGATGGCGAGGCATAAGCGCCGTCGGCCGATGGCCGAGATCAACGTGGTGCCCTACATCGACGTGATGCTGGTGCTGCTGGTGATCTTCATGGTCACCGCGCCCATGCTCAGCCAGGGGGTGAAGGTGGAGCTGCCGCGCGCCGCCGCCGAGCCTACCCCGCAGAGTCAGGCCGAGCCGTTGGTGATCACCGTCACCGCCTCCGGTGAGTACCACATCAACCTCGGCGCCGACCCGGCGGAGGCGCTGGCGGCCGAGGCGCTGGCCCTGCGGGTCGCCGCCCTCAAGCAACTCAACCCCGATACCCCGGTCTACCTGCGCGGTGACCGCACGGTGGCCTACGGCAAGGTGGTGGCGGTGATGGCCCTGCTGCAGAACGCCGGGGTCGAGGGCGTGGGCCTGTTGACCGAGCCGCTGGAGTAGCGATGGGTCCGGAACTGCGCCTGCCGCTGCTCCTCTCCGTGCTCCTGCACGGGGTGTTGATCGGCCTGATGGCCTTCTCCCTGGATCAGCCCCCCGAGGTGCTGGAGGTGCCCGCCGTGGCCCCCGAGCAGCAGGCGGTGGAGGCGGTGGCGGTGGATGCCGCCCAGGTCGAGGCTGAGGTGCAGCGCCTTCGCGACGAGCGCGAGGCGGCGCAACAGGCCGAGCAACAGCGTGTCGCCGACGCCGCGGCCAGGCAGAAGCGCGCCCGCGAACAGGCCGCCGAGGCCGAGCGCAAGCGCAAGGCGGAGGAGCGGCGCCTGGCCGATCTGGCCCGCAAGCGCGAGGCCGAGGAGAAGCGCCGAGTCGAGGCGGAGCAGCAGCGCCAGGCCGAAGAGCGGCGTTTGGCCGAGCTGGAGCGCCAGCGTACACTTGAGGCGGAAAAACGGCGTCGCGAGGAGGAGGAACGCAAGCAACGCCAGGCCGCCGAGCAGGCGCTCAAGGCGCAGATGGCCGAGGAGGAGCGGCGTCTGGCCGCCGAGCGCAGCCGCGCCAATCTGCGTCTCAAGGCACAGTATGTGGCCGAGATCAGCGGTAAGGTGCAGCGCAACTGGCTACGCCCGCCCGGTATGCCCGGCGGCCTGCGCTGCAGCGTGCGGGTGCGCCAGCTGCCCGGTGGTGAGGTGGTGGGGGTGAGCATCGTCGAGTCCAGCGGCAACGTCGCCTTCGACCGATCGGTGGAGGGGGCGGTGCGCAAGGCCTCGCCGCTGCCCGCGCCCCCCGACCCGGCCCTGTTCGAGCGTGAGATCGATTTTATCTTCAGCGGTGATTGAGAGTGAGCATGAAGCGAATTTTGGGATTTCTCTGTCTGTTGCTGGCCCTGCCGGTGGCCAATGCACGCCTGACCATCGAGATCACCCAGGGCAGCGAGGGGGCCCTGCCCATCGCCATCGCCCCCTTCGTGATGCAGGGGGTGGAGACGGTGCACGACCAGGACGCCCCGGCCGGGGTGATCGCCGCCGACCTGGCACGTAGCGGCCGTTTCGCCCCGCTGCCCATCGACACCATCCCGGCCCAGGCCAACGGCCCCGACTTCGCCTATTGGCGCCAGGCCGGGGTGGAGAATCTGGTGCTGGGACGGCTGCGCCCCGGCGCCGCCGCGGGTGAGATGGCGCTGGAGTTCCAGCTCTTCGATGTCAGCTCCGGCGGGCAGCTGGCCGGTTACCGCATGGCGGTGCCGCGCGGGCTGCTGCGCCACACCGCCCACCGGGTCAGCGACGTGATCTACGAGAAGCTGATCGGTGAGCGCGGCGCCTTCACCACCCACATCGCCTACATTACCGTCGGCGATAAGGATGGCGAACGCCGCCACCACCTGGCGGTGGCCGACGCCGATGGTTTCAACGAGCAGGTGATCCTCAGCTCCAGCCGCCCGCTGATGTCGCCGGTGTGGTCGCCGGATGGTCGCCGCCTCGCCTATGTCTCCTTCGAGGAGGGGCGCTCCATGGTTTACGTGCAGGAGGTGGCCAGCGGCAGGCGTGAGGTGGTGGCCCAGCACCCCGGCCTCAACAGCGCCCCGGCCTTCTCGCCCAACGGCAAACACCTGGCGCTGACCCTCTCCAAGGACGGTAACCCGGAGATCTACCTGCTCAGGCTCTCCGACAAGACACTGACCCGCCTCACCCACAGCTTCGCCATCGACACCGAGGCGGAGTGGGCGCCGGACGGCCGCTCGCTGGTGTTCACCTCCGACCGCGGCGGTCGCCCGCAGATCTACCGCCTGGCGCTGGATGGCTCGCTCAAGCCCCAGGGGCGCCCCCAGCGTCTCACCTTCGAGGGGGATTACAACGCCCGCGCCCGCTTCTCGCCCGACGGCACGCGCCTGGCGCTGGTGCACGGCGAGGGGGGGCGCTACCGTATCGGCCTGTTTGATATCGAGCGCTCCAGCCTGCGCCTGCTCACCGATACGCGGCTGGATGAGTCTCCGAGCTTCGCCCCCAACGGGGCGATGGTGATCTACGCCACCGAGGTGAATCACCGCGGGGTGCTGGCCGCCGCCTCGGTGGAGGGTAACGGCCGCCAGCGCCTGGGCGGCAGCGGCGTGGATGTGCGGGAACCGGCCTGGTCCCCCTACACGCCGCGTAACGGACAATAAGAGGAAAGAGAACGATGATGGAGAAGACGATGCGCAAGGCCCTGTTGGCCGCCCTGATCGCCGCTCTGGCGGCGGGATGTACCCCCAAGGATGACGATGAGAAGGGCGATCCGGTGGTGATCGAGGAGCGCGGCGAGGGGGGCGACGCCACCACCGGTGGCGCCCAGACGGGTTCCGATACCACCGCCGAGGGTGCGAACCTTAGCGGCACCGGTGGCATGGCGGCGTTGGATGACCCAGCCAGTCCGCTCTCCAAGCGGGTCTTCTATTTCGACTTCGACCGCCACGAGGTGCCCGAGGAGGACCGCGCCGCGCTCAGCGCCCACGCCGCCCACCTGGCCGCCAACCCGGCGCTGACCGTGGTGGTCGAGGGACACGCCGACGAGCGTGGCTCGCGCGAGTACAATCTGGCCCTGGGCGAGCGCCGCGCCAAGGCGGTGGCGTCCTTGCTCAAGCTGCAGGGCGCGGCGGGATCGCAGCTGCAGGTGATCAGCTTCGGCGAGGAGCGCGCGGTGGCGCCGGAACACGATGAAGCGGCCTGGCGGCTGAACCGCCGGGTGGAACTGCTCTACTCTGGAAACTAAGCGAATGAACAGACGATTGATCATGCTGCCGCTGATGCTGGGGCTCTCCGCCCCGGCCATCGCCGAGACGGTGGAACAGCGCGTCCAGCGCCTGGAGCGGCTGCTCGACTCCGGCGCCCTGGTGGAGATGCAGCAGCGGCTGGAGACCCTGCAGATGGAGAACCAGCAGCTGCGAGGTCAGCTGGAGGAGCAGGCCCACGAGCTGAGCGGCCTCAAGCAGCGCCAGCGCGAGCTCTACCTGGACGCCGACCGTCGCCTCTCGCGCGTGGAGCGTGAGGGAGGCGGCGCGGCGGCCCCGGCGGCCCCGGCGGTCACACCGGTGACCACGCCCACCGAGACCGTCTCTCCCACCGCCGCGGCCCCCGACGAGGCGCAACTGGCGGCCGAGCGCACCGCCTACGAGAAGGCCTTCAACCTGCTGCGCGAGTTGCGCTACGAGCAGGCGATCACCGCCTTCCGTGCCTTCCTCAAGCAGTATCCCGACGGCCGCTACGCCCATATCGCCCAGTACTGGCTGGGCGAGGCCAGCTACACCCGCCGCGACTTCAAGCAGGCGATCAGCGACTACCAGGCGCTGCTCGATGGCCACCCCTCCAGCCCCAAGCTGGCCGAGGCGATGCTCAAG
>JBFFSW010000047.1:0-8183 GCA_041572195.1 Thiohalomonadaceae bacterium
AAGAAGGAGCGCCCCGGGCGCAACCCCAAGACCGGCGAGGAGATCCCCCTCACCGCCCGTCGCGTGGTCACCTTCCGCCCCGGACAGAAGCTGAAGGCGAGAGTCGAGAAGTATGCTGGAACCGAGCAACAATAACGAGCTGCCGGCCATCCCCGGCAAACGCTACTTCACCATCGGTGAGGTGAGCGAGCTGTGCGACGTCAAGCCGCACGTGCTGCGTTATTGGGAGCAGGAGTTCCCCCAGCTCAAGCCGGTCAAGCGTCGCGGTAACCGCCGCTACTATCAGCGCCAGGATGTGCTGATGATCCGCCAGATCCGCTCCCTGCTCTATGAACAGGGCTTCACCATCGGCGGTGCACGTCAGCAGCTGGAGAGCGAGGGCGGCGGCAAGGAGAACTCCGATGAGCAGCGCGAACTGCTGCGGCGGATGCGTGGCGAGCTGGAAGACATCCTCTCCATCCTCAAGAGTTGAAAATAGCGGTTTTCACGGCGGGAGAAGTGGTGTATTATCGCCCGCCTTGTCAGGGTTCACACCCGACAAAATTCCCGGGGCGTAGCGCAGTCTGGTAGCGCACCTGCATGGGGTGCAGGTGGTCGGAGGTTCGAATCCTCTCGCCCCGACCAACACGAAAAAGCCGAGCTATTTAGCTCGGCTTTTTTTATGCTCTTTGCATGGAAATTGAAGCCGAAGAACTCCGCCTGCGACTCCCCGGCGGCCTCAGCCTGGCGGCCCTGGCCTGGGGGCCGGAGCAGGGTCGGCGGGTGCTGGCCCTGCACGGCTGGCTGGACAATGCCGCCTCCTTCGCGCCGCTGGCTCCCCATCTGCCCGATTGCCGACTCATCGCCCTGGAGCTTGCCGGACACGGCCACTCCGACCACCGTCCCGGCTTCGGTCACTATCACTATGCCGACTACCTGGATGACGCCCTGGCCGCCGCCGACGCCCTGGGCTGGGAGTGCTTCACCCTGCTGGGCCACTCGCTGGGGGCGGGGCTCGCGCCGCTGTTGGCGGTGATGGCCCCCGAGCGGGTGGAGGGGCTGTGGCTCATCGACGCCCTGGGTCCCCTGGGACGCCCGGCGGATACGGCCGCCGAGGCGTTGAGGAGTGCCGCGGAGCAGCTGCATGGCCGTAACCGTTACCGCCCGCAAAGCGCCGCTACCTTCGATGACCTGTTGGCGCGTCGCATCAAGGGCTCACGCAGCCCCATCTCCACCGAGGCGGCGCGTATTCTCTGCGAGCGAGGTGCCGAGCAGCGCGACGGCCGTTGGCACTGGCGCCACGACCCGCGCCTGCTGCTCGACTCCCCCTTCTATCTGGACGAGGCGCAGATCCGCGCCATCCTCGCCGAGCTGGCGACGCCCACCCTGCTGATTCAGGGGGATCGCGGCCTGCTCGCCAGCCGTCCCCGCGCCCTGGAGCGGATCGCCCTGGTGAAGGGACTGGGGTATCTTATCCTTCCTGGCGGCCACCATATACACATGGAGTCGCCACAGGCCATCGCTGACTTCATTAATGGAAAAAACCCATGATTTTCATTGAGTTGATTATTCTTGTCCTGGTCGTCGGCCTGGTCGTCTGGTTCATCCGCCCACCAGAATAAATGGGGGGGAATAGGGGAGTGTGAACCGGCGCACAGTCCCCGCGGTCGTACCGGCATAGGCTGGCATCAATCAATGGGGCGGAGGCGAGAATGGCGGTGAGGCGCGGCAAGGGGATTACCCTGATCGAACTGCTGGTCGGCCTGGCGGTGACGGTGACCGTCGCCGCCGCCGCCGTGCCCGGCTTCAACCGCATGCTGGTGGACCAGCGCCTGTCTGCCCTCGGCACGGAGCTGGAGGGTGCCTTCAAGCTGGCCCGCGAGGAGGCGCGTCGCCGCGGCGACACGGTCCACCTCTCCAGCTTCACCGGGCGTGGCTGGCAGGGGGGCTGGACCGTCTGGCAGGACGTCGATGCCGATGGCGAGCGCAGCGACGGCGAGATCATCCGCTATCGCCCGGCGCTAAAGGGTGATGTGAGCATCAGCGACGGCGGTCAGCGCCGTTTCAGCTTCGAGGCGGGCGGAACGGCCCTGGTGGCGGGGGGGCTGAGGCTGTGCAGCGTCGATGCCCCGGGGCGTGGCCGCGAATTGCTGGTCGCCGCCGATGGCCGCGTCGACAGCCGCCTCTACGCCTGCGATCAGTAGGCCTGGGCGCGACCATCCAGCGCCAGATAGGCCTGGTAGCGGTCGTGAATCTCTCGCACGTAGTTGACCGGCTCCTCGCCACGCACGTAGCCGTGGCGGGCCTGACGGGCGTAGCGCTTCTGGCCTAGCAGCAGCATCGCCCGCTCCACGTTGTCGAACCAGCGGTTGGGGTCCCAGCCCTTCTTAGCCGCCAGATTTCTCGCATCCTGCACATGGCCGCGCCCGGCGTTGTAGGCGGCCAGGGCGAACCAGGTGCGCTCGCCCGCGGGCAGTTCGGTCTCGAAGCCCTTCATCAGCTTCTCCAGGTAGGCCACCCCGGCGTGGATGCCGGTCTCCGGGTCACGCAGGTTATCCAGCCCCAGCGAGCGGCCGGTGCGCGGCATCACCTGCATCAGCCCCAATGCCCCCACCCAGGATTTGGCCCTGGGGTCGAAGCGGCTCTCCTGAAACATCTGCGAGACGATCAGGCGCCAGTCGAAGCCGAAACGTCCGGCGTACTTGCGCACCAGCTCGTCGTAGGGGGAGAGGGTGCCGTCGGCCAGCTCCAGGCGTCCGGCCTGGGCGTCGCGGATGCGCTTGAGGTCCTGAAAGTACTTCTGGTAGGTGACGTTGTAGAAGAGCCCGCGGTACTCCTTCTTGAGGAAGGCATCGAGGGCCGCCAACAGCCGCGTCTCCTCCCGGCGCACCGCCCAGCCGTGCTCCGCCATGCCATTGATGGTGAGGGCGGCGCGCAGGTTGTCGCCCCAGGTCATCTCGATGTCGAGGATGTGGCTGTCGGCCACGGTCAGGTCCAGCTCCCCGGCGGCCACCGCGCGGATCAGCTCCTCGGTCTCCACCTCCTCGGGCGCCTCCAGCAGCTCGAAGCCGATCTCCTCGCGCAGCCCCTCGAGGGTGTGCCAGTAGCTGCTGCTGCGGCGCACGCTGATGCTGCGTCCGGCCAGCTGTTGCAGCGACTCCAGCGGGTCGTCGGCGCGGCTCACCACCACCTGGCTGATCTCGTGGTAGGGGCGGGTGAAGGCCACCAGCTCGCCGCGCTCGGGGGTGATGGTCATGGCCGCGGCGATGAGGTCGCCGCGTCCCTCCAGCAGCCAGGGGATGAGGCTGCGGTGGTTCGGCGCCTCCACCACCTCCAGGCGCAGCCCCTGGGCGTCGGCGAAGCGCTTCACCAGTTCGTAGTCGAAGCCCAGCATCTCGCCGCGCCAGAGGAAATAGGTGGCGGCGTTGTTGCGGGTCAGCACCCGCAGCACGCCACGCTTCTTGATGCTCTCCAGATCACCGCTGTAACTCTCACGCTCGCCCAGTGCCAGCTGCCGCTCGCTCAGCCAGCGGTTGGCGGCGTCGAGCAGGGCGTCGGCGTCGGGCCGCAGCCCCCAGGCCACCGCGCGGACGCGCCCCAGCTCCAGGGCCACGCGGATGTCCTCGCGCCCCTCCAGCTGCGTGGCCAGCTGGTTGCTGTCGGCCACGGCCAGGTCGATGGTGCCCGCCGCCAGCGCCTCGATGACCGCCTCGGGCGGCATCTGCGCCGACAGGCGCTCCATCTCCATGTGCGGGTAGAGTCGCTTGAGGCGGCTGACGGTCTCGAGGTGGGTGGTGCCCTCGCGCACCGCCACCCGGCGCCCCTTGAGCTGCTCCAGGGCGTCGATGGGGTCGTCGGCGCGGGCCACCAGCAGCTCGCGGATGTAGGCGATGGGGCTGGCGAAGGCGAGCCGTTCGCGGCGCTTGGCGGTGACCGTGAGGTTGGCGGCGATGAGGTCGCCACGCCCCTCCAGCAGGGCGGGGATCAGCTCATCGAAGCCGCCCACCGGGATGAGTCGCGGCTCCAGGCCCTGTGAGGCGGCGAAGGCCTCGGCCAGGGCCAACTCCTCTCCCTTCGGCCCGGCTTGAGGGGTGATGAGGATGCGCAGCACGCCGTGTTCGCGTAGCGCCTCCAGGTCGCCGCTCTCGATATAGTCGCCCTGGGTGACGGTACGCCGCGGCGCGCCATCGTCGCCACAGGCGGTCAACAACATAATGAGGAACAGAGGCAGCAGGCGTGTAAGCATGGGCCTCACCCTAGGGTGCATGCGGGGGCGTGTCAATCCGGATAGAATAGCCCCCTTTTGACGGGGGACCCGCCTTGCTTCGCGAGCGACTGCACGACTACATCCGCCTGGTGCGCCTGGACCGCCCCATCGGCATCTACCTGGTGCTGTGGCCCACCCTCTGGGCCCTGTGGCTGGCCGCCGACGGGGTGCCGGAGACCAGGGTGCTGCTGGTGTTCCTGGCCGGGGTGGTGCTGATGCGTTCGGCCGGTTGCGCCATCAACGATTACGCCGACCGCGACATCGACGGTCACGTGGAGCGCACCCGCGAGCGTCCCCTGGCGGCCGGGCGCATCACCCCGCGCGAGGCGCTGGCGGTGTTCGCCGTGCTCTCGCTCATCGCCTTCGCCCTGGTGTTGCTGCTCAATCCCCTCACCATCGCGCTCTCCTTCGGCGCGGTGCTACTGGCGGGCAGCTACCCCTTCATGAAGCGCTACACCCACCTGCCGCAGGCCTACCTGGGGGCCGCCTTCGGCTGGGCGGTGCCGATGGCCTTCGCCGCGGTCACCGGCGAGGTGGCGCACGCCTCCTGGCTGCTGTTCCTGGCGACCCTGCTCTGGGCCCTGGCCTATGACACCATGTACGCCATGGCCGATCGCGAGGACGACCTGAAGATCGGCGTCAAATCCTCGGCCATCCTCTTCGGCCGCCACGACCGCCTGATCATCGGCCTGTTGCAGCTGCTGAGCCTCAGCCTGCTGGTGCTGGCCGGGCTCAGCTTCGAGCTGGGCCTCTACTACTATCTGGGGCTGGCCGCCGCCGCGCTGACCAACCTCTACCAGCAGTGGCTGATCCGCCATCGCGAGCCCATGGTCTGCTTCCGCGCCTTCCTCAACAACCACTACTTCGGTCTGCTGGTGTTCATCGGCCTGGCCGCCGACAAGGGACTGGCATGAGCCGCAACGAGGAGCTGAAGCGGCGCGACCTCTCGGTGCTCTGGCACCCCTGCACGCAGATGAAGGACCACGAGTCGCTGCCGATGATCCCCATCCGCCGCGGCGAGGGGGTGTGGCTGGAGGATTTCGAGGGCAAGCGTTATCTCGACGCCATCAGCTCCTGGTGGGTCAACCTCTTCGGCCACGCCAATCCGCGCATCGGCGATGCGGTAAAAAAACAGGTGGACGAGCTGGAGCATGTGATCCTCGCCGGTTTCTCCCACCAGCCCATCATCGAACTCTCCGAGAAGCTGGTCGAGATCACCCCCGAGGGCCTGGAACACTGCTTCTACGCCGACAATGGCTCCTCGGCGGTGGAGGTGGCGCTGAAGATGAGCTTCCACCACTGGCGCAATCGCGGCCGAACGAACAAGACCCGCTTCATCAACCTCGCCAACAGCTATCACGGCGAGACCCTGGGCACCCTGGCGGTGGGGGATGTCTCCCTCTACAAGGAGACCTACGAGCCGCTGCTGATGGAGCCCATCACCGTGCCCTCGCCCGACTGCTTCAACCGTGAGGCGGGGGAGAGCTGCGCGGCGTACTCCGAGCGGATGTTCGCGCACATGGAGATGGCGTTGGAGCTGCACGCCGAGGAGGTGTGCGCGGTCATCGTCGAGCCGCTGGTGCAGTGCGCGGGCAATATGCGCATGTACGACCCGATCTATCTCAAGCTGCTGCGCGAGGCCTGCGACCGCCACGGCGTGCACCTCATCGCCGATGAGATCGCCGTCGGCTTCGGCCGCACCGGCACTCTGTTCGCCTGCGAGCAGGCGGGCATCGCCCCCGACTTCATGTGCCTCTCCAAGGGGATCAGCGGCGGCTACCTGCCGCTGGCGGTGGTGCTCACCCACAACGCCATCTACCAATCCTTCTACGACGATTACGAAAACCTCACCGCCTTTCTTCACTCCCACTCCTACACCGGCAACCCGCTGGCCTGCGCCGCCGCCCTGGCGACCCTGCGCATCTTCGAGGAGGATGGGGTGATCGAGGCCAATAGGCTGCTCAGCGCCGAGATGGCCGCCGCCACCGAACACCTGAAAGAGCACCCCCACGTCGCCGAGGTGCGCCAGAGCGGCATGATCCTGGCGGTGGAGATGCAGGCCTACGACTGGCGCGAGCGCCGCGGCCTGCGTATCTACCAGCACGCCCTCAGCCGCGGCGCCCTGCTGCGGCCGCTGGGCAACGTCAGCTATCTGATGCCGCCCTACGTCATTACCCCCGAACAGATCCGCTTCCTCGCCGAGGTGATGAGCGAGGGGATTGATATCGCCACGAAAGATTGATGGTTTTGTAGGAGCGGGCTCCGCCCCGCGAGCGGCGCTAAGCGAAACGCCGAAATCGCGGGCTGGAACCCGCTCCTACGGTGATTGGATCGCCCAAAAAACAACGGGGCCGGAATCACTTCCGGCCCCGTTACCTGTAGGGAAGGTTGACTGTCGGATTAATCCATCACCCGGCGCAGCAGCGGCAGCATCAGCACGCTGATGAGCACGGCGGCGATCATCTCGGGGGAGACAAGATCAACCATCTGCAGATGCTCGTCCAGCTTGCCGGTGAGTGCGGCGTAGGCGGTGGCGGCGGCGGCGGTTAACTTGATCATGGCGGTGAACTCCTTCAGTTGTTGGAAGCAATTCTAGCCACGCCATGGGGGGATAACCGTGCGCCGTGCGGCAATTTCGCTGTGAAGTGGCGCACAAAAGCGCTGAAGTTTCGGGAAGTGTGAAGAGGGTCACATGGATGGGAGTAGGAGCGAGCCCAGCTCGCGAACCGCGGTTTCCATTGGCGTTGTTCGCGGGGCGGAGCCCGCTCCTACAGTGATTGTAAGGCTCAGGCCAGCGCCAGCATCCGCTCCTTGACCTGTTGGCTCAGGGCTGTCTCGTCGAGCTTGGTATAATCCTTGTCGATATGGTGGCTGACCCGCTGCTTCACCCCGTTGCTCAGGTGTTTGTTGAGCAGCCCGTGCATCTGCGGCGGGGCCGCCAGCACCAGCGAACCGAAGCGGTTCTCCCGCTGCGCCCCATCCAGCATCTCCGCCAGTTCGCGGCTGAATCGGTCGCGCTCAGTGGACTTGGGGTCGCTGGTGTCGGAGTAGGAACCGTGCGAGGCGCCGTCGCCGCTGCTCTGGTAGCTGCCGGGTTTGTCGCTGTTGAGGTCGCTGCCCTTGAGCCGGGTTTCCGGGTGGTCGAGGGCATCCAGCAGGGTTACGCCCAGGCCGGGGCGCTTGGGGTCGTTGAAGGCGTAGAGTTTCGCCTCGCTGCCGTTGGCAACGAGAAGCCAGGTCGGATCCATAAAGTGCCTCCTACATCATATTGATGGTTATCGGAAAATGAGGCCGCCTCTGGCGGGCGGCCTGAATTAAGCATAGACGAGCAGAAGAAGGCGTCCAGCCACGGGCATGAAACAGCTCCCCATCGACACGGTGATCCCCGCCATCCGCGAGGCCCTGGCCCAGCACCCCACGCTGGTGTTGCAGGCCCCGCCCGGCGCGGGCAAGACCACCCGCCTGCCTCCGGCGTTGCTGGATGAGGACTGGCTGCGAGGTAAGAGCATCCTGATGCTCGAACCGCGCCGCCTGGCCGCCCGCGCCGCCGCCAACCGCATGGCCGAGGAGCGCGGCGAGGAGCCGGGCCGCTCGGTGGGTTATCGCATCCGCTTCGAGAGCCGGGTCTGCGCCGAGACCCGCATCGAGGTGGTCACCGAGGGGATCCTCGGTCGCCGCCTGCAACACGACCCGGAGCTGGAGGGGGTGGGGCTGGTCATCTTCGACGAGTTCCACGAGCGCCACCTGCACTCCGACCTGGGCCTGGCCCTCTGCCGCGACGTGCAGGCCGCCCTGCGCGAGGACCTCAAACTGCTGGTGATGTCGGCCACCCTCGACGGTGATCGGGTGGCGAAATTGCTCGATGCCCCGGTGCTGCGCAGCGAGGGGCGCAGCTACTCGGTAGCCGAGCACTACCTGCCGCGTGAGCCAGAGGGGC
>JBFFSW010000048.1:0-8158 GCA_041572195.1 Thiohalomonadaceae bacterium
GCGTTGGCCTTGTTGAAGGCGAGCAGGTGATCACCCATCCGGATGAGAGTATTGAGGAGGGGGTTTTGGTGGAGGTACGAGATTGACCCGTAGTACTGCTGTTATCATCCCCCCACCATGAAGCACGATGACTCCACCCCTCTGCAAAAATACCAGGGCCCCCTACACGAGGGCGAGGACCACAGCGCCCCCTACCCGGTGAGCCGCATGGCCCCGGCGGTGGAGTTGGTGGACATGGCGCGCGAGATCGCCGAGGCGGATCGCATGCTGGGTAACGTCAGCCACGGCAAGCTGACGCAGATCGCCGAGCAGATCCGTGCGCTGCAACAACAGGCCCACGAGGTGCTGGAACGGAGCCTTCGCGACCAGCAGCTACACCGGGCGCGCTGCAACTTCCAGCGCAAGCCGGGGGCGGTCTATCACCTCTACCGTGGTACGGATGGGCTGGAGCAGTTCTCCATGCTCAGCCCTGGTGAGTGGGGCGCGGGGGTGCCGGGGGAGTTCCTCGGCAGCTACCGCCTGGAGAGCGATATGTCGTGGAGCCGGGTGGACGGCGACGAGGCCGCCCTATAACTCAACGACACACCACCCGCATCTGTTCGCGCATCGCCCGACGCTGGTCGCGCATGATCTCCCCCTGCTCCGCGCTGTAACCGCCGCGCATGCGATCATCAAGTTTGTCGATCTCCGCCTGATAGTGCTCGCACTGGCGGCGGCGATAGGCGGCATCATCCGGTGCGCTGGGGGTCGGCAACGCCCGCGGCGGCGCGGGCATCGGCGACTGCGGACGCGCTCCGCGATCGCGATAGCCGCCCCCCTCACCCTTTCTCACCCAGGCCTGCTGATACTCGTCGAAGACGTAGTACTCATCGCGCGGCAGCTCCTCGAAGCGGATGCGACCGAAGCCGCCGTTCTCGCACTTGCTGCGGGCCAGACCGGCAACCCGGCGGGCGGAGGCGTTCTCATCGAGGCGGAAGCCATAGACGTAGTTGACCACGCCGACGATGGCCGAGCCCGCGCCGTAGACGCCGCCGTAGCGATCCAGTTCACGGGTGGAGTCGCCGTGTTTGCGCATGCGCTTGAAGACATCCTCGGCGTAGAGGGTGACCAGCTCACAGACCCGCTCCTCCATCTTCGGCCCGCTGGAGCCCACGTTGACCGTGGAGGATTGCTCCTCGGCGGCGCAGGGGACCTCGGAGAAACCGACGTTGCCCTCGGCATCCACGCACTTGTAGATGGCCGCGGCCGGGGCGCTGAACAGCAGCGCCAGCGACATCATCACTACCCTTTTCATACTCACCTCCCTATGCCTTCTCATCCAGCCGAGCGCGCCGCCCCCAGAGGGCGGCCAGCAGCGAGCCGGAGAGGTTGTGCCAGATACTGAACAGGGCGCCGGGCAGGGCCGCCCCGGCGCTAAAATACTTCACCGCCAGCGCCACGCTGAGGCCGGAGTTCTGCATCCCCACCTCGATGGCCAGGGTACGGCAGGTGGCGCGGTCGTGTCCGGCCAGACGCGGCAGGGCGTAGCCGCAGGCCAGACCGATGGCGTTGTGCAGCACCACCGCCAGCACCAGCAGCGGCGCCACCTCACCGAGCCGTCCGTGGTTGAGGGCGACGACGATGGCGATGATCACCACGATGGCGGCGATGGCGATCAGCGGCAGCAGCGTGCGCAGCCGCCCCAGCCGCTCGCCCAGGGCGTGGTTGATGCCCGCCCCCAGCAGCAGCGGCAGCAGGACGATGGCGAGGATGTTGCCCAGCATATCCAACGCCGGGACCGGCACCCGCTGGCCGATGTAGAGCTCGGTGAGCAACGGCATCATCACCACCGCCGCCAGGGTGGAGGCGAGGGTGAGCGAGACCGACAGCGCCAGGTCGCCGCGGGCCAGATAGGTGACCACGTTGGAGGCGGTGCCCCCGGCGCTGGTGCCCACCAGCACCATGCCCACCACCAGCGCGGGTTCCAGCTCGAGCAGGTCGGCCACCAGCAGCGCCGCCAGCGGCATCACCGCGAACTGCAACAGCAGACCGAAGCCGATGAGGGTGGGACGACGCAGCACCCGCAGGAAGTCGGCCGCGCTCAGGGTGAGCCCCATGCAGAACATGATCAGCGCCAGCAGCGGCAGGATCGCGCCGCGCCCCTGGGCGAAGGGCTCGGGGAAGTACCAGGCGCAGGCCGCCAGCAGCAGCGCCCAGAGCGGAAACATCAGGGTGATGAAGGGCATGCGCTCAGTTCTCCAGACCTATGGGCGGCAGCGGCGGCATCGGACAGCCGATGGCCTCGGTCACCGCGCGCAGCAGCTCCAGCTCCTCGGGCTTGATACGGTTGTCGGCCACCACGCAGTCGGCGCAGGCCTCCACCAACGGCTGCTTGAGCAGCATCGGCAGGCCGTCGAGGCGCGCCAGCGCACCCTCCAGCTGCTTGAGCAGGCTCTCCCCCCTGGGCACCGCCACCGGCTGGTCGCTGAAGGTTCGCATCAGCCGCTGGTAGACCGCCTTGCGCTGGCTATTGGGCATGCCGGATGTGCGCAGCATCAACGCCAGCAGGAAGGCGATCTCCCCCAGCACCGGTTTGTAGCTGGACAGCGCCTTCGTCTTGATCGCGCCGCCGTCGAGCAGGCGCCGACGCAGCAGGGTGATGAGGGTGAACTCGAAGAGGCTGTAGCTTCCATCCATCGCCGCCAGCGCCTCGCTGGTGGTGATGACCCGCCGCTGCGCCTCCGTATCCAGCCGCCGCAGGGTAGGCAGGCAGAGCTCCAGCAGCGGCAGGCGCAGGCTGGTGGGCAGGTCGCGACAGAGGCCGACGAAGAGCTGGAACTGCAGCAGGTCCAGCTGCGGCTCGTATTCGCGCAGCAGCGCCATGCAGCGTGCCTCCTCCGCCTGGTTGTGGCGGTGGATCAGGGCGTAGAGCAGCGGCGCGGCGCGGTGCTCGTCGTGGGCGGCCTCGCGCAGGGGCTCGGGCAGTTGCGCCAGTAGGGCCACGGCGTAGTCGAGGTTGAGCGGCTGCGGGTCGCCTACGCTCTCCACCAGCAGCGAGGCACTGGCGAGACTCGCCCCCTGCATCGCCATCACCGGTGGGATCGCCTCGTCCACCGCGGCGATGGCCGCCTCGCCCGGGGTGAGATCCGGCTTGGCGTAGTCGCGCAGCAGGTGCTTGTAACCCAGACGCTCAATGCGCTTCTCCAGCGGCGGATGGGTGGCCATCCAGCCGAACAGGCCGTTGCTCAGTGGATTGGCGATGCAGAGGTGGCTCAGCTCCGCGCTGTGACCGCCCATCAGTCGCGAGCCGCTGCCGTGCTGGATCTTCGCCAGCGCCATCGCCAGGCCGCGCTTGTTGCGGGTGTACTGCACCGAGGATGCGTCGGCCAGATACTCGCGGCGGCGCGAGACGGCACGCTGGATCAGGCGGCCGACGAACAGCCCGGTATAGCCGATGACGAACAGGCTGAGCCCTAGGGCGATGGCAACGAAGACCGCCTGGCCGCCTCCGCCCGTCCCTCCGCGACTATCCCGATGACGGTGGTATCGGTGACCGCTGCCACCAACATGAAAGACCGCCCGCAACATGAAGCTACCGATCTGGCCGATGGCCATGATTCCCGCCAGCAGACTGATGAGGCGCAGGTTGATGCGCATATCGCCGTGCAGGATGTGCGAGAACTCATGCCCCACCACCCCCTGCAGCTCGTCGCGGTCCAGCTGTTCCAGTGCCCCGCGGGTGACCACCATCACCGCCTGCTCCGGCCGCAGCCCGGCGACGAAGGCGTTGATCCCCGGCTCCTCCAGCAGGTAGAGCTTGGGCACCGGCATGCCGGAGGCGATGGCCATCTCCTCCACCACGTTGACGAAGCGACGCAGCTCCGGTTCCTCGTCATTGGGCACCAGCGGCTCGGCGCCCATCATCTCGGCCACCGCCTCGCCGCCGCCGCGCAACTCCCAGGCACGCTTGAGCATCGCCCCGAGGATGACGATCAGCACCAGCGCGGTGACCGGCAGCCACGGCCCCGCCTGGAACCAGTGGCTGAAGGGGTGCGGCTGGTCATACCAGAGAAACAGGTAGGCGACGCCGTTGAGCAGCAGGGCGATAACCGCCACCGTCACCAGGAACAGCGGCAGCAACAGGCGGGTGTTGCGCCGCGCGCGCTCCTGCTGGGCGAAGAAATTCATCGCCCCGGCGCCCCGTTAGAAGGAGACCTTCAGCGGCTGGCGGTATTCGGGGTTCTCCAGCACCAGCAGCTGCGCCTCCTGGAAGTTGAAGGGGATGGCGATGAAGTTGTTGGGGAAGGATTCGCGATGGGTGTTGTACTCCATCACCGCGTCGTTGAAGGCCTGGCGGGCAAAGGAAACGCGGTTCTCGGTGCTCTTGAGCTCCTCCATCAGGTTGGTGATGGTGACGTCGGCCTTCAGCTCCGGGTAGTTCTCCATCACCGCGTAGAACTGTCCCAGGCTGGAACCCAGCAGCCCCTCGGCGGCGGCCAGCGAGGCGATGGCGGCGCCGCTCTCCGGGGGGGCGGCGGCGGCCTTGGCGGCGGAGGCGGCGCTGTTGCGTGCCGAGATCACCGCGTCCAGGGTCTCGCGCTCGTGCTTGAGGTAGGCCTTGGCGGTCTCCACCAGGTTGGGGATCAGCTCGTGGCGGCGGGTCAACTGTACGTCGATCTGGGCGAAGGCGTTCTTGAAGCGGTTACGCAGCGCCACCAGGCGGTTGTAGATATAGATGAAGTAGAACGGCAAAATAACCAAAATGACAATAAAGATCGTGGACGTATCCATGCTCGGCGCTCCTCTCCTGTGGTCCCCCAAGTTTGCCCTAACACCCCGGCGGGGTAAACGCCACACATGAGAACCGGGTCGCACTTCGACTTTCTCATCATCGGCCAAGGGCTGGCCGGTTCGCTGCTGGCCTGGCGCCTGCTCCGCGGCGGCGCCTCGGTGATGGTGCTGGACGACGCCAACCCCGCCGCCGCCTCACGGGTGGCCGCCGGACTCATCAACCCGGTGAGCGGCCGCCGCCTGGTGCTGGCCGACGACGCCGAGGCGCTGCTGAACGAGGCCCACACCCTCTACGGCGAACTCGAATCGCTGCTCGACACCACGCTGCTACACCCCCTGCCGATGCGGCGCCTGTTTCGTGACGAGGCCCAGCGCGAACAGTGGCGACGGCGTACCGAGGATGCCGACTACCGCCCCTTTCTCGGCCCCGAACATGACCACGCCCCCGGCATCCACACCCCCTTCGGCTACGCCGAGCAGCGCCGCTGCGCCCGCCTCGACACCCGCGCCCTGCTCGATGGTCTGCGCGGTGAATTCCAACGCCGTGGCTCCCTGCGCGAGGGGCGATTCGACTACGATAGACTCAAGATCAACGATGATGCCCTTGAGTATGATGACATTAAGGCCAAAATGGCGGTTTTCTGCGAGGGATGGCGGGCAGTGAACAACCCCTGGTTCGCCCAGCTGCCGCTGCAACCGGCCCAGGGGAGCATCCTCACCCTGGCGCTGGAGGACGGGCCCGCCGAGGTCGCCCTCAACGCCGGGCAGTGGCTGATCCCGCTGGGCGGGGGACACTGGCGGCTGGGGGCCAGCTACCGCTGGGAGGGGATCGACGAGCGCCCCAGCGAGGGGGAGCACGAGCAGCTGCTGGAGGGGCTGGGGCGGCTGCTCTCGCCGCCGCCCAAGTACCGGGTCGTAGAGGAACAGGCCGGGGTGCGCCCCGGAACCCGCGACAAGGCGCCGCTGCTGCGTCTACACCCGGAGTATCCCGCGCTGGCGCTGTTCAACGGCTTCGGCTCACACGGCTCGCTGCTCATCCCCCACCACTCGGCACGCTTCGCCGAACGGCTGCTGGAGGCGGCGGTATGACCCGTTGGCAGGAGTTGGCCTATCTGCAGATCCGTCAGCACCTGGGCGAGAGCAACATGCTGGTGGACGCCACCCTGGGCAACGGCGACGACATCCTGCAGCTGGCCCCGCTGCTGGACATCGGCGATCAGCTGCACGGCTTTGACGAACGCCCCGGGGTGACCGAGGCCGCCGCCCAACGGCTGGAGGCGGCCCGCCTGGGCGGACGGGTCAGCCTCCACCCCTATGACCGCACCATGCTCACCCGCCTGCTGCCGCCCTACGCCAAGGGCACGGTGAATGCCATCCTCTTCCACCTGGGGGGCTGGGTGGCCAACGACCCTCGGGGGGTCGACACCACCATCACCGCCCTGTGGCAGGCGGGGCGGCTGTTAACCAAGGGGGGAATCATCTGCGTCATCACCGACGGTGAGGATGAGGCCGGGCTGGCCGAGGCGCACGCGGTAGAGGATTGGGCCGCATCGCTCTCACGCCACGCCTGGGACGTGACCATCCGCCGCTCCCATCCGCCGGAGAGCTATCCGCGGCTATTTCATATCGTGCGCCTGGATAACTAGAGCCACGGCACCATCCATGGGCGAGGGCACGCCTGGGCGCACCGCCACGGGGCACTCAGCCGATAAGGCCGCTCACCCCCATCCCCATCAACCCCCACACCAGCGCCAGGCCGATGGCCATCACGCCGCCGAGAACACCGTGCTTAATACATTCCTGATATCGCATTGCCGTTTCTCCTCTTCCGATCAACACGTATATCAGTAGCAGCTTATATGCCAGGTATGACGGGGGTGTGACGGCAAAAAAAAACGCGCACCGAGGTGCGCGTTTTTCCGAAGATGGCGGAGCGGACGGGACTCGAACCCGCGACCCCCGGCGTGACAGGCCGGTATTCTAACCAACTGAACTACCGCTCCGGATACTGAATCACCGCCAGCAAGCGACGATGAGCGGCGTATTCTAGCCGAATTTTCCGCCGGGTCAAGCCGTTTTTTTATCCCCTCAGTGCAGGCCCGCCTGCAAGGCGCTGGTGATGTGGCGGGCACGGTTGAGTAACTCCAACCCCTCCACCGGGTCGAACTCCCCCGGCTCCAGACGGTGGAAGGCGGGGGTCTCGTCGATGCGCGGCAACTCGTGCATCTGCGGCGAACCGAGGCGGCTGTGCAGATGGGCCAGCAGCACCAGGTCGCGGTAGTCCGCCTCGCCCCCACCCTCGCGCAGCCACAGCTCCGCCTCCTCGGTGACGGCGATGAGGTCCGCCTCGAAGCCGAGGCGGCTGAGCACCAGGTTACCCACTAGGCCACGCAGGCGTCCGATCACCGCCTCCAGCTCCGCCTCCTCCTCGAACTGCTCCGGGTTGCGGTCGGCGTAGAGGAGGATGGGGATGATACGGATGTCGTGCAGCAGCCCGGCCAGCAGCGCACGCTCGGGCTTGAGATGACCGCTCTCGCGCGCCAGCACGTAGCTGAGGCTGGCGATAAGGGTACTGTGGCGGTAGAGCTCGGCGAGGCGCTCCTTGATCGCCGGACTGCGCGCCTCGAACAGTTGCTTGAGGGAGAAGGCCACCGCCAGGTTGTGGGTGGTCTCCAGCCCCATGCGCGTGACCGCGTCGAAGATGCTCTCCACCGAGCCGCCGCGACTGTAGGCGGCGCTGTTGGCCACCTGTAGCAGGCGCGCGGAGAGGGCTGGGTCAGTGTGCAGGATCTTGGCCACCGCCTTGAGGGTGATGGTGGGGTCCTCCAGCGCCTCGCGCACCTGGGTCGCCACCTCCGGCAGGCTGGGCAGCTCCAGCTCGTCGTTGCGATAGGCGTGGTAGATCTGCTCGAACAGTGAGTGGCCACCGCCACCCAGCACCACCCGCTCCTCCGCGTCGTCGTCGATGGCGGTGACGCTGAGGCGCTCGTAGAGCTGGCGGTCGAAGCGCATCAGCGCGCAACCGCCACGGGTCTCGGCGCGCAGGTCGCGCGGGTGTACCCTGAACAGCGGCAGGCGGCTGCGCGGGCTGCCGGCGCGAATCGGCTCCTCCAGCCCCTTGTCGGTACCCAGGGCCATCTCACCGTCGATAATATAGGTGAACCAGCGGGCGTCGTTCTCGGCGTAGAGGATGGAGTTGGCCGAAAGCCGCTCCAGCCACGCCCCCTTGAGCATCGCCTGACGCTGCTCGTCACCCAGCTCGCAGAGGGGGTGGAGCTTGCCCAGGGCGTTCATCGCCGCCTGTTTGTGTTTGTCGTCCATGTCGTCGGCCTGCCTACAGCGTAGGTGTTTGTCCTACAAGGATAGATTAGGTTAGCTGATTCGTAGC
>JBFFSW010000049.1:0-8144 GCA_041572195.1 Thiohalomonadaceae bacterium
GGCACGTATCGCTCCATCCGATCCAGGTAGTCGCGGCGGAGTCGGTCAATCAGCTCTCCCATCTCGATGATTTCCCGGTCCCATATCCGCACCTCAGGTTCTGGACGCTGAGCCCGCAGTGAACCATTACGCTGTTTAATCGCCTTGGCGTATCGGTTCCAGCTGGAGTGAAACGAATGTTCCACGTGAAACAATGCCCAGTCGATAAAGCCTCGTCTCAGCTTGGGGGAGCCGGTAATCAGTTCATGACTCTCAGGCGTGATGAGCTGTAAGGGAATCATGCTCGCCAGGGGAGAGCTAGACTTGAGGCGCGACCCATCGACCTGAATCTCGATGGAATCGTCACAACCTTTGCGAATACCAATACGGTGAGTGGGTTCGCTCAATTGACCAAAGACGGTCAGCTCGGGCTCACCATCGGTAATCATCTGACGCGAATGACGGGTACGGAATGAGCGGGCAAGGCCCAGGAGATGAACCGCCTCGAGCAGTGAACTCTTGCCCGAGGCGTTCTCACCAATGATCAGATTGAGGAGGGGACCGGGTTGGATATCAACCCGGTTGAGATTACGAAGCCGACTGACCGTCAGCCTGGCGATGTGCATGGATGTGGATCGAATTAGAGACGCATCGGCATGACGACGTAGCGGGAGCGGCTATCCTCGGCACCGTTGATGAGACAGCTGTGATTGGAATCGGTCAGACCGATACGCACCTGAGGCTCATGAACCGCGTTAATGGCGTCGAGCATGTAGCTGACATTGAAGCCAATCTCCAGGGCGTCACCCTGGTACTGAACCTCCAGCTCCTCTTCCGCCTCCTCCTGTTCGGGATTGTTGACGGTGGCGCGCAGCAGACCGCTGCTGAGGTTGAGACGCACGCCGCGGTACTTCTCGTTGGAGAGGATGGAGGTGCGAACCAGCATCTGACGCATCCCCTCGCGGTCGGCGATGACCAGCTTGTCGCTGCTGGAGGGCATTACCCGCTCGTAGTCGGGGAAACGCCCATCGACCAGCTTGGAGGTGAAGACGATATCTCCCATGCTGATCTTGATGTAGCTCGGAGTGATCTGGATGGTGCAGGCGGAATCGCTGTCATCGAGCAGACGCGCAATCTCCAGCACACCCTTACGCGGAATGATGGATTGCAGCTTATCGCCAACCGCCAGCTCAGTCTCCTGCTCGGAGACGGCGAGTCGATGACCATCGGTCGCCACGGTGCGCAGCTTGTTGTTTTCCACCTCGAGGAGCACGCCGTTCAGGTAGTAGCGTACATCCTGATTGGCCATGCAGAAGTGGGTCTGGTCCAGCAGACGCTTGAGGATGGACTGACTGACGGTGAATTCGAAGGCACCGGTAATGGCGTCGGCGGAGGGGAACTCCGAGGCGGGCTGGGTGCTGAGGGTAAAGCGGCTGCGGCCTGAACGTAGAAGTGCGCGCTCACTATCAATAGAGATATTAATCTCCGCACCCTCGGGAAGGGTGCGACAGATATCCATGAATTTACGCGCCGGCAGGGTGATGTCACCTGATTCGCCCTGAACCGAGTCTGCCCTGGCCTGGAGTTCCACCTCGAGGTCAGTACCGGTCATGGTCAGTACACCGTTGTCCAGACTGAGCAGGACATTGGAGAGTATGGGCAGCGTCTGGCGCTTCTCGACAACACCACTGACCACCTGGAGAGGCTTGAGCAAGGCTTCACGGCTTATGCTGAATTTCATGTCCCTAGACCCTTACTATTATTTATAGTTTATATATATAGATTGTTGTTGTTATTGGTACCGCGATTTTCTGTGGATAAGCCAATAACGTCATTTATTTTCAATTAGTTAATCAGATGATAACCACTCCATCTAAACCCTTTGCCGGCTGTGGATAAGGTGTGAGCCTTATCGATGTGGATAGAGACCAAGTAGTTATCCACAGTTTTCCAGACATTATGCCGACAGGGTTCTCAACAGGTTGTCATAATCCTCCGCGATTCGCTGGTCCGTATCCCTCAACTCCGCGATCTTCTTGCAGCCGTGGATCACCGTGGTGTGGTCACGGCCACCAAAGGCGTCACCAATCTCCGGCAGGCTGTGATCGGTCAGTTCCTTGGCCAGCGCCATCGCCATCTGCCGCGGGCGGGCGATGGAGCGGTTACGGCGCTTGGAGTGGAGGTCGGCCACGCGAATCTTGTAATACTCGGCCACCGTCTTCTGGATATTCTCCATGGTGATCATCTTCGCGTGCGCCGCCAGCAGGTCACTGAGGGCCTGGCGGGCGAAGTCCACGGTGATCGGCTGGCCGGTGAAGTGGGCATTGGCGACCACACGGCGCAGCGCACCCTCCAGCTCACGGACGTTGGAGCGGATGTGCTTGGCGATGAGGTAGGCCACGTCCTTGGGCAGGTGGACGTTGGTCTGCTCCGCCTTCTTCTGCAGGATGGCCGCGCGGGTTTCGAACTCCGGCGGTTCCACCACCACCGTCAGCCCCCAGCCGAAGCGTGATTTGAGCCGCTCCTCGACATTCTGCAACTCCTTGGGGTAGCGGTCGCAGGTGAGGATGACCTGTTTCTGACCCTCCAGCAGGGCGTTGAAGGTGTGGAAGAACTCCTCCTGGGAGCGCTCCTTGCCAGCGAAGAACTGGATATCGTCGATCAGCAGGGCGTCGAGGCCGCGGTAGAAGCGCTTGAAGTCCTCGATGGCGTTCTTCTGCAGGGCCTTGACCATGTCGGCGACGAAACGCTCGGAGTGCAGATAGAGCACCCGGGCGTTGGGCCGCCTTTGCAGGATGCGGTTGCCGATGGCGTGCATCAGGTGGGTCTTGCCCAGGCCGACGCCGCCGTAGATGAACAGCGGGTTGTTGGCGCCGCCGGGATTCTCCGCCACCTGTTCGGAGGCGGCGTGAGCCAGCTGGTTGGACTTGCCGGCGACGAAGGCCTCGTAGGTGAAGTTGGGATTGAGGTGTGAGCGGAATCCACCGCGTGGCGCGGATTCACCACCCATGGACTGGCGCCCCGGATTCATGTCGTTGGCGGCGGGCGGCGGCGCGCTGACGGCGGATGTTGCGATCAGCGGCGCCTGGCGACTGCCCACCACATACTCCACCGGGATCCCCTGGCCGTTGTTGAACTGGGCCACCAGCTGGTCGATACGCTCACGGAAACGCTCGGTGACCCAGTCCTGGACGAAGCGATTGGGGGAGAGCAGGCGCAGGGTGCCGTCTACCTCTTCCGCCTGCAGCGGGCGGATCCAGGTATTGAACTGCTGCGACGAGAGCTCGTCTTCGAGCGTGTCGAGACACTGATGCCAAAGGCTCTGGGCCAAGAAGGTGGACCTCGTGAAAAAGACGGATAATGGCGTCAAGTCTACCGCCGAAGTGAAAAGTTATCCACACCCTTTCCACCGCATTCGGACTTGACGCGATGGCGCCACATACAGTATGGTTGCGTGCTTTTCCGGCCGAGCCCGACCCGGCAAGGCTTATTCCTTATATATACTGACGGAAGAATTGTCATGAAGCGTACCTTTCAGCCGAGCAACCTGAAGCGTGCCCGTACCCACGGTTTCCGTGCCCGTATGGCCACCAAGAACGGCCGCAAGATCATCAACGCCCGCCGCGCCAAGGGCCGCGCCCGCCTGGCCGTCTAATCGACGGGGAACCTTGCATACCCCTGCCGAAGCCGTCGGTGCGTCCAGGCAAGAGAGCACCGGCCGGTTCACTCGGCAACAGCGACTGCTGAAGGGCGTTGAGTTCAAGCGCGTCTTCAATGAAGGCAGACGCAGCGGCAACCGCATCCTGAGCGTGGTCGTGGCCGATAACGACCTGGGCCACGCCCGCCTGGGACTGGCCATATCCAAGCGCCAGGTCCGTACCGCGGTGGGCCGTAACCGGATCAAACGTGCTGCGCGGGAGGCTTTCCGCCGCCACCAGCACGAATTGGCCGGTCTGGATATCGTCATCATGGCGCGCAACGGCGCCGCCAGCGCGGACCGCATTCAGCTGCGCAGGGCGATGGAGAGCCTCTGGCAGGAGTTGACGAGATGCTGCGAAAACTCTTGATCGGCCTGATCACCCTCTACCGCTACACCCTCAGCCCCTTCGTCGGCTGGCAATGCCGTTTTCATCCCACCTGTTCCTGTTACACTGAGGAAGCTATTCAGCGCCATGGCGCGTTGCGTGGCTCCTGGCTCGGGCTCAAGCGCCTGCTGCGTTGTCACCCCTGGAGTGATGGTGGCCTGGACCCGGTGCCCGATTGCGATTGCGGCTCAACGAAACACGAAACGAAAAGATCCTAAGCGATGGAATTCAACAGAATACTCCTTATCGGTGCCCTGGCCCTGACCCTGATGATGATCTACCAGACCTGGCAGCAGGATTACGGTCCCAAGCCGGTGGCGGTGGAGAGCACGGCCAACGCGGCTGCCGCGGATATGCCCGGTGCACCGCAGAGCGAGGGCGATACCGTCAGCGTCGGTGGCGATGGCCCCTCCCGCAACATGTTGGAGAGCGGCGGTCGCATCCGCGTGGTCACCGATGTCTTCGTCGCCGAGATCGACTCCATGGGCGGTGACCTGCGCCGCGTCGAGCTGCCCGCCTATCCGGTGAGCATCGAGGCCAAGGACCAGCCCTTCGTGTTGATGAGCGACAACGGTGATAGCGACCTCTTCATCGCCCAGAGCGGCCTGCTCGCCGCGGGCGGCGCCACCGCCCCCAGCCACCGCGATGCCTTCAGCTACGAGAGCACCGAGTATCAGCTGAGCGAAGGCGAGGAGACCCTGGTGGTGCCGCTGCTGTGGCGCGACGAGAACGGTGTCGAGGTGATCAAGCGCTACACCTTCAGCCGTGGCAGCTACAGCGTGGCGGTGGATACCGAGGTGCGCAACGGCTCCACCGAGGAGTGGCGCGCCCACCCCTATCGCCAGCTGCAGCGCGGTGAGCCGGGCCAGGAAGCCTCCATGTTCATGTACACCTACACCGGTGGCGTGATCTACTCCGAGGAGGAGAAGTACGAAAAGGTCGAGTTCGACGACATGCGCGAGAGCGACCTCAAACGCAACATCACCGGCGGTTGGGCGGCGATGATCCAGCACTACTTCCTCGGTGCCTGGGTGCCCGGCGCCGAGGACCGCAACAGCTACTACTCCAAGAGCGCCGAGGGCGGCCGCTACATCCTCGGTATGTTCAGCCCCGAGATGCGCGTCGCCCCGGGTGAGAGCGCCACTAACGGTGCCACCCTCTACGTCGGTCCCAAGATTCAGGACAAGCTGGAGAGCCTGGCCCCCGGCCTGGAGCTGACCGTCGACTACGGCATCCTCACCATCATCGCCAAGCCGCTGTTCTGGCTGTTGCAGCTGATCCACGGCGTGATCGGCAACTGGGGCTGGGCCATCATCCTGCTCACCGTGCTGATCAAGGCGGCCTTCTACAAGCTCTCCGCCGCCAGCTACAAGTCCATGGCGCAGATGCGCAAGCTGCAGCCCAAGCTGCAGGCGCTCAAGGAGCGCCACGGCGACGACCGCCAGGCCATGGGTGAGCAGATGATGAAGCTCTACCGCGAGGAGAAGATCAATCCGCTGGGTGGCTGTCTGCCGATCCTGGTGCAGATCCCGGTCTTCATCGCCCTCTACTGGATGCTGATGGAGAGCGTGGAGCTGCGCCAGGCGCCGTTCATGCTCTGGATCCAGGACCTCTCCATCGCCGACCCCTACTTCGTGCTGCCGATCATCATGGGCGCCACCATGCTGATCCAGCACAAGCTCAACCCCACGCCGATGGACCCGATGCAGGCCAAGGTGATGATGGTGCTGCCCATCGTCTTCACCTTCTTCTTCCTCTTCTTCCCCGCCGGTCTGGTGCTCTACTGGGTGGTCAACAACACCCTCTCCATCGCCCAGCAGTACTACATCACCCGGGTGGTGGTGAAGGCCTAGGCCTTGATCGATACCATCGCCGCCCTGGCCACTCCGCCCGGTCGGGGCGGGGTGGGTATCGTCCGCATCTCTGGTCCCAGGGCCCCGGCCATCGCCGAGGCCCTGCTGGGCTTTACCCCACGTCCCCGTCACGCCCACTACACCCCCTTCAGCGATGGGGAGGGCTTGGTGCTGGATGAGGGGATCGCCCTCTATTTCCCAGCGCCGCACTCCTTTACCGGCGAGCAGGTGGTGGAGCTACAGGGCCACGGCGGCCCGGTGGTGATGGACCTGCTGCTCAAGGCCATCTTCGCCCTGGGCGCCCGCCCGGCCCGCGCCGGGGAGTTCTCCGAGCGCGCCTTCCTCAACGACAAGCTGGACCTGGCTCAGGCCGAGGCGGTGGCCGACCTCATCGAGGCGGGCTCGGCGCAGGCGGCGCGTTCCGCCCTGCGCTCGTTGCAGGGGGAGTTCTCGCGCCGGGTGCACGCCCTGGTCGAGGGGGTGATCGAGGCGCGGGTCTACGTCGAGTCCTCCATCGACTTCGTCGACGAGGAGGGGGTGGAGTTTCTCGGCGCCGATGAGCTGCGCGCGCGACTCGATGGGGTGATGGCGGAGCTGGCCGCGGTGCGCCGCGCGGCCGGGCAGGGCCGCCTGCTGCGCGAGGGGATGAGCGTGGTGCTCGCCGGTCTGCCCAACGCCGGCAAGTCCTCGCTGCTCAACGCCCTGGCCGGGGAGGAGAGCGCCATCGTCACCGACATCCCCGGCACCACCCGCGACATCCTGCGCGAGCGCATCGACCTGGACGGCATGCCGCTGCACATCATCGACACCGCCGGGCTACGCGAGAGCGATGACGCGGTGGAGCGCGAGGGGGTGCGCCGTGCCTGGGCCGCCATCGAAAAGGCCGACCGCCTGCTGCTGCTGGTGGACGACCGCGAGGGCTTCGGCGAGGCGCAGCGAATGATCCTCGAACAGCTGCCCGAGTCGCTGCCGCGCACCCTCGTCCACAACAAGATCGACCTCAGCGGCGCCGAGCCCGGCGAGCGCGACGGCGCCCTCTATCTATCGGCCAAAAGCGGCGCGGGGCTGGACGAGCTGCGCGCGCATCTCAAGCAGGTGATGGGCTATGAAGGTGCCGGGGAGGGGAGCTTCATGGCCCGCCGCCGTCACCTGGAGGCGCTGGAGCGGGCCGATGAAAACCTGCGCCAGGCCCAGGCCTGGCTGGAGCAGGGCAGCGGCGAGCTGCTGGCCGAGGAGCTGCGTCTGGCGCAGCAGGCCCTGGGGGAGATCACCGGCCAGTTCCACTCCGATGAGCTGCTCGGGCGCATCTTCACCAGCTTCTGTATCGGCAAGTAGTCAGCGCAGCTCGCGGATCATCCGTCGCAACGTATCCCGTTCGCCACCACCCTCGGCGTAACGTTGTCGGGCATATTCTCCAGCGATCGCACGTATCTCCTCGGCCTGTTCCGGCACCGCCTCCGCCAGCCGCTCGGCGTAATCCATCGGCCCCTCGTCGATGCGCCGGGGCGGGGCGGCCTTTTCCATCCTTCGACAAAAACGCAGCCACAACCGTTGCAGCGGGTCGTCGGCGCGCGCCCGGCCGAGGCTGAGGTAGAGGGCAATGGCCAAGAGCAGGGCGGCGATGGCGCCGATCATGATCAGGATGATCTTAAGCCACGGCAGCCCGTCCAGCCCCAGCCGCTCGAACAGCTGGCGCTGACGCCGATTATCGAAACCCAGCACCCACTGGTGCCAGGCGTTGTTAATCGCGTCCCAGTTCTGGCGCAGCCCCAGCAGGGTCTCGGCCAGCCACTGCCCGGCGATCATCTCCCGATCGATGACGCTGTCGAAGCGATTCTGGTCCGGGGTGTAGAGCACCCGTTCCGGGGGGATCGCCGCGGTGGGGTCGACGCGGGTCCAGCCGCTCTCATCCAGCCACACCTCGGCCCAGGCGTGGGCGTCGGACTGGCGCACCAGCAGGAAACCGTCCACCTCGTTGAGGCTGCCTCCCTGGTAGCCGGTGACGATGCGCGCGGGGATACCGGCGGCACGCATCAGGGTGACGAAGGCCGCGGCGTAGTGCTCGCAAAAACCCTGGCGGGTCTCGAACAGGAACTCATCGACCGGATTGCGCTCCAGCGCGGGCGGTGTGCGGGTGTAGTAGAAGGGTTGCTCACGGAACATCGCCAGGGCACGGGAAACCACCTGAGTATCGCTTAACCCATGCCACTGCTTGACCAGGGCGCGA
>JBFFSW010000050.1:0-7976 GCA_041572195.1 Thiohalomonadaceae bacterium
TCGGCAACCCCTTCGGCCTGGGCCAGACCGTCACCTCCGGCATCATCTCGGCGCTGGGGCGCTCGGGCCTGGGCATCGAGGGCTACGAGGACTTCATCCAGACCGACGCCTCCATCAACCCCGGCAACTCCGGCGGCGCCCTGGTCAACCTGCGCGGCGAGCTGATCGGCATCAACACCGCCATCCTCTCCAAGAGCGGCGGCAACGTCGGTATCGGCTTCGCCATCCCCATCAACATGGCCCGCCAGGTGATGAATCAGCTGGTCGACCACGGCAGCGTGGAGCGCGGCCAGCTCGGCGCCCAGGCCCAGGACCTGACCCCCGCCCTGGCCGCCGCCTTCGGTCTGGAGAAGAGCGGCGGCGCGGTGGTCACCCGCATCGACAAGGGCTCGGCCGCGGCCCGCGCCGGGCTGCGCATCGGCGATGTGATTACCGCCATCAACGGCCGTCAGGTGAGTAACTCCGCCGACCTGCGTACCCGCATCGGCCTGCTGCGCGTCGGCGAGAAGGTGAACATCGACATCGTCCGCGACGGCGAGCCCAAGCGCCTGGGCGCCGAGGTTCGACCGCCGCGCATCAGCCGCATCCAGGGCGATAAGCTGCACCCGCGCCTGCGCGGTACGGTGCTGGCCGATATCGTCGAGGGGATGCCGCTCTACGGGCGGGTCGAGGGGGTGATGGTGCTGGAGGCCAACCGCGCCGCCACCCGCGCCGGCTTGCGCAAGGGGGATGTGATCACCCAGGCCAACCGCAAGAAGGTGTCCGGGCTGGAGCAACTGCGCGCCCACATCAAGCGCAGCGGGCCCCTGCTGCTCAATGTGCAGCGTGGGGATTCGGCGCTGTTTCTATTACTACAGTAGGCCGCCCTATGGCTGGGTCTCGATCACCCAGCCGGAGTCGGCCTTGACGAAGGTGTAGCTCTTGCGCTGATAGAGCAGCTGGCCCTTCTCGAAGTCACCGAACTCCATCGCCAGGGTCATGGCGCCGAAACCGGCCACCAGCGGATTGGCCCCCTCGGCGCGCATCTGGCGGGCCGCCTCCTCCAGCCCCATCTTGAACTTGAGGTGGTACTCCACCTCAGCCTCGTAGCGGTAGTCACTGCGCTGGATCCCCTCGCGCTTGCGGAAGTTGACCACCTCGTAGAGCTGGCCGCCGCCGTCGGCCTGCAGATGGGCGGTGATCAGCTGGCGGATGCGCTCATCGTCGGGGCGGTTACTGCAGGCGCTGAGCAACAGGGCGATGATCGGCAGCAGCCAGAGTGTGCGTCGCATGGTGGGACTCCTTGTTTTCCATGGGGGCATCTTAGCCAAAATTTCTTCAATGCAATACTTGATTATTTTTATCGGGAATCTATATTGTTTATTAGAGGCGGCTAATGTTTAGCCGCTCCATAGACTGATAGACAGGAGGTGCCCCATGGCCGGTTCCCTGATCAACAACTTCCCCCACGACGGCGTGGTGACCATCAATCGGGTCATTCTCAAGCCGCAATATACGATCGACGAGTTGCAGGAGCGGGTCGCGATGCTGTGCGAGAACGTTAAGACCTATCACTCCACCACCGGCTTCGTCGGCGGCTTCGTCTCCCTCAACTCCGGGGCGGTCTCCAACGAAGGCTCCACCGTCGGCCAGGCGGTGGAGAGTCCGCTCAAGGGCAGGGAGGCGCTGATCATCACCTTCTGGAAATCCTTCGAGGAGCACGAACAGTCGCACAAGTCGGAGAGTTTCCAGCCACTGTTCAAGGAAGTGCTGGAGCTGTGCGAAAACGGTAACGAGGAGATTGCCTACGAGATGCTCTGGTCCGGTGCCGCCTACTCCCCCGAGGAGGCCCGCGAGGCACAGGCGGCCAAGGCCCAGTACGCCGCCTGAGCCCTTACCGCAGCTAACGCAAACGCCGTCACCGACAGGGGTGACGGCGTTTTTTTCGCATTGCATTACGGCCTCAGATAGGTATCCTTGCCCTCACTAACAATGACTTGAGGAGAGGAACCATGCTCAATAACAACACCGATGAGTACGGCAGCGTATCCAAGCTCATCCACTGGCTGATGGCCGCGCTGATCCTCGGTCTCATCGCCGTGGGTATCTATATGGAGGAGATCCCCAAGGAGGACCCGGCCCGCCGCGTCGTCTTCGGCTATCACAAGGCCGCCGGGGTGCTGGCGATGCTGCTGTTCTTCGTGCGTGTCATCTGGCTGCGGGTGAGCCCCGGCCCCGAGCTGCCCGCCGCCTTCAGCGACAAGGAGCGCCTGCTGGTCGGTGGTATCAAGAAGGCCATCTACCTGCTGATGCTGCTGGTGCCGCTCTCCGGCTACGCCATGTCCAGCGCCGGCGGCTACCCCATCAGCTTCTTCGGTCTCTTCGACGTGCCCCTGCTGATCGAGAAGAACAAGGCCATCTCCGGTTTCGCCCACGAGGCCCACGGCATCCTCGCCTTCACCCTGCTGGCCCTGGTCATCCTCCACGCCGCCGGCGCCATCAAGCACCGGCACGCCGACAAGGGTGGGGAGCGGGATATCTTGAAACGGATGATATAGCGCTCCGCTATTGATCGCGCTTATACCGACATCGAAAAACCTAGAGATAGGGGATATGGAACCGGACGGTATATTGCGGTACTGTAGCGCTCAGTAGTTCCGACAATGATAAGAAAAGCCCTACAGGTACAGAGAAGAAAAGCAATAAAGATTCCGACGCCCCTCTCAGCGGGGCGTTTTTTTATGCCTAATCGACGGCCAGCGCCAGCACCTCGGCGACGCCGTCGGCGACCCGCCAGCGCAGGTCGAAATCGTACAGGCGCATGCCGTATTCGCGCCCCTCATCCTCACCGCGGCGGTAGCCGGGGCGTGGGTCCTGGGCCAGCAGTTGGGTGATCAGCTCGCGCAGCTCGGGATGCTCATCGGCCCGCGCCACCAGCGCCGCCTCGGCCACCTCGCTGAAGCGCACCTCGCAGGTCTCGGGCGGCTCCGGGGCGAAACCAGCACGGGCCTCGGGGATGATATCGGCGTAGGGGATGTAGGGCTTGATATCCAGCACCGGGGTGCCGTCGAGCAGGTCGCCGCCGCGCAGGTGCAGCACCACCCCCTCGTCGAATTCGATGCGCTCCAGCTCCACCACCGAGAGGCCCAACGGGTTGGGTCGGTGGGTGGAGCGGCTGGCGAAGACGCCGACGCGGGCGTTGCCACCCAGGCGCGGCGGGCGCACCGTGGGGCTCCACTTACCGGCGATGACGCCATGAAAGAGGAAGCTCACCCAGATGTGGGAGAAGCCCTCCAGCCCCTTGACCGCCTCGGGCCGATTATAGGGTGGCAACAGCTCCAGCTGCATGCGCGCGGCGCTGACCAACCCCGGCTGACGCGGGATACCGAACTTCTCTCGATACGGACTGTGAACGACGCCGATGGGCTCGAAGTGCAAACTTTCCATCAGCTGAGATTAAAGCATGGGCGGTGAAAACGCACCCATTCGCCAGAGTGGCGGTAGGAGTGAAGCGCCCTTATGGGGGGAGGCCCCCATAAGGTGGCACGACCCTGGGATCAGGGGCGCTTCGGAGTGCTGTAGGGGACCTCTTTCTGGAAGGACTCCCAGGTAGTCTTGTAACCCACGAAACCTTTTTCGTTCGGCTCCATCTGAGTGGTCGTCAGAAAACGGGATTTGCCCTCGGGCACCTTGGGTCGGGTAGCAGGTTGTCCGCTCATAAGTCACCTTTTCCTTCGTGGTCGTGACGGCCACACGCCATCACGGATTAATAGTTATTTTGGAGCACCGATTATGCAGGATGCCCCGACCGACCATCAAGCACCTGTGCACCATGAAGTTTTTATGGCGTGATAAGTAATGTTTTGCTGCTCAAGCCCGCCTGATTTTCGCGCCCAATTCCATTAAAATCGCCCATTCAGCTCTTTAGCCAGCTCATACCGAGGGTTCTATCGTATGCCGCAGTACATCTTTGTCTATCTGGGGGGCGAGTACCCCGCCGATCCGGTGGAAACGCAGAAACACCTGGAGAAATATCAGCAGTGGATGATTTCGCTCGGCAACGCCGTCGTCAGTCCGGCGATCCCCTTCAAGGACACCCACACGGTCCAGACCGACGGCACCATGGGGCCGGGTACCATGTCGGGCATGTCGGGCATGAGCGTCATCCGCGCCGCCTCCATGGATGAGGCGCTGGCGGCGGCCCGCTCCTGCCCCTTCCTCGAGATCAACGGCACCCTGGAGGTGTCCGAGCTGATCGAGATGAGCTCCGCCGGGGGCAGCAACACGGTCAACTGACCCCTGCCATGGAGTTCCGCCACTACGCCGACTGGACGCAACTGCCGGTCGGCGTCGACAAGCTCTTCGCCGCGGCTGAGAGACAGAGTGTCTTCTTTTCCCGACACTGGTTCGAGAACCTGCTGGAAAACGGTCTCGATGCGCAACAGCCCCTGTTCGCCTCTGTCATCGATGGTGACGAGGTGCTGGCCCTGTTGCCGCTCTCACGACGTGACGGCGACCATTACTACCCGCTCAGGCATCTCTACTCCTCGCTGTTCACCCTGTGGATCGCCGATGAGCGGCGACCGCAAATCCTCGCCTGCCTGGCCCAGGGGCTGAGCCGGCTTCCCGCGCAATCCCTGCAGCTTGACCCCATCGCCGAGGATGACCCCAATCTGCACGGCCTGGTCGAGGCCATGGCCGCGGCGGGCTTTAGCAGCGAGCGCTACTTTCGTTTCCGCAACTGGATTTATCGGGTGGATGGCCACTCCTTCGCCGATTACATGGCCGCGCGTCCATCACGGGTGCGCAACACCGTCGCCCGCAAGCGGCGCAAGCTCGCACGTGAACATGCTTATGAGATACGCCTCTATGGCGGCGATGACTGGCGAGAGGGGCTGGCGGACTACCACCGCGTCTACAGCGCCAGCTGGAAACCCGAGGAGCAGTTCGACGCCTTCGTCAGCGGTCTGGCCCAGCGCTTCTCGGCCGCCGGGTGGTTGCGCCTGGCGGTGCTCTATATCGGCGGGCGACCCGCCGCCGCGCAGTTCTGGTTCGTGGCCCATGGCAGGGCCAGCATCTTCAAACTGGCCTACGATGAGAGCTGGAAGCACTACTCCCCGGGCTCCATCCTCATCGCCTGGCTGATGGAGCAGGTCATCGATAGGGACGGGGTCGAGGAGATCGACTTTCTCACCGGTAACGATGCCTACAAACAGGAGTGGATGAGCGAGCGCCGAGACCGCTGGCGGCTCTGCTTTATCAGGCCGATGAGGAGGGAGGGCTGGCTTAAACGGCTAAAAGATCGGGTGTATAATCCGCTCTTTCGCCAACTGAGAGATAGCGACAATGCAGCAGATCATTGACATCGAGAAATACGATCAATACCAGAAGGTTCTCGTGCGCGAAATCATCGAACAGGTCCGCTTCAAGCTCGCCAAGAGCGGTGTCAGCGGCGACGCCCTGCATGATATGACGCTGGAGATTGCCTTCAGCGTCGCCAGCATCCTCGACGACCAGGCGCTGATCGAACACAACGGCGTCCGCGCCCGTCCCTACCTGGCCTTTATCGGTGAGGAGGGTGAGACCATCCACTGCGGCGAGAACGCCTATATGCACGAGTTCGTCTCCGACGAAATCAAGAAGGCCTTCATCGGCTGATGAGCACTAAACTCAGCCAGAAGCACCTGCTCAAGGGCGGCCGCGAATTCGAGCTTGTCGACGACCGCGTCGAGGTGCGCATCAAGCGTCCGTTCAAGGCCGCGGAGTCGCTGACGGTCATGCTGACGGTGCTCAACCCGGAACCGGTGATCAGTAAATCCACTCTGGATTTCACCAGCCGGGTCAACGGCGAGGCGCTGCTGTCGCTCTATTTGGGGAAACCGAATAGCGCCGAGTTCAACGCCTTCGTCGCTGAGTTGAAACAACGGGCCCTGAGTGAGTACAACGCCTTCGCCGGACTCAAGCAGGTCGGTAATGTCGATGAGGAGCCGCCGGAATTTAACGATTCCGATGAGGGGCGAGTCGCCAAGATGAGCAAGAAGGTGAATACCGCGCGAATCGAGGAGGCGATTCAGATGCTGAGGTCGCAGCTCGACTTTGGCGATGAGGTACCCCTGGTCGCCGCGCTGCGGGCCCTGGAGTCCGAGCCCGACAACGAGCGCTTACTGTTCGACGTTATCAACGCCTTTAACGAGCTGGGTCCGCAGCAGGGCGCCGTACTCACCTATGCGCCCTACGTCGGCATACTCCTCTACGACGATCCGCTCAGTTAATTGATCGGCACCACGCGGTCGGGATCGATGTCGATGTCCGGGCCCTTGACGACACGGGTACCGGCCTCGATCTCCTCGTAGGTGGCATCGCGCACCGAGAGGATCTCAAGCTTGAAGATGAGGTCACGACCGCACAGCGGGTTGTTGCCGTCCACGGTCAGGGTCTCATCATCCATGCGGGTGACGATGAACTCCCGGGTACCGCCATTCTCGTTTTCCATCAGGATTTTCATCCCAATCTCACGATACTCTTCCGGCACGTTTTCGATGCGGTCGGTAAACACCAGGTTCTCGTCACGAGCGCCGTAGATCAGGTTGCCGTCGATCGGCACCTCGATGATCTCCCCCGCCTTGCGCCCCTGCAGCTGGGCGGTCACCTGCGCCGCCAGCACCTGATCGGCGCCGTGCACATAGCAGATGGGGAATTCCACGGTCGAGAGAACCTGACCAGTCTTTTCGTCGACGACCTTGTAGTTCAGCTCGACAAGTTTGTTGTCCTGAATAATTTCACTCATGGCGGCTTAGAAAATCGAGGCGGCGAAGATTTTCACTTCGTCGTTTTCATAACCGATGACCATACGGCCGAGCCACTCACCCTGTTTCGCGGTGCTGCGCACCCGGAACAGGCAGGTCACGTGCTGACCGCGGCGAATGAAGCCGAGAAAGTCGTACTGCGGATCGAGGTTACGCGCCAGCTCGCTGTTGGCGAACTGATGACCCACCTCCACCTCGTTCAGACCACGCAACAGGTCATGAGAAAAGTGGTGAATAAATTTGCCGTACTGACCCTCGTTGGAGTATTTGATCAGGTCATCAAAGAAGGGAAATGAAACTGCCTTCAGCTCTTCGTCTGTTTTATCAATTATGTTCATCTGCTGCTCTTATGCTGTTTATACCGCTAAAAATCGTTCGTCTATTATGCAAGAAACGCCGACACATACAAACAAAAAAGGCCAATAAGAATATTGGCCTTTTTCAATTCCAGACAGGACCCAAGGGCCCCGTCCGGCACACATGCAGAGGGCTAGTTAACCCTTGGCTTTCAGCTCAGCCAGGGCCTTGTCCTCGATATCACCCACGAGGTGGTACAGAGGGGCCTTCTCCATGGTGTACTCGCCGGTCTTCGGATCGCGGCGGGAGACGGTCAGCACGTGCCAGTTCTCGTCGTCGACCTTCATGGCGTCGCCACGGTAGTAGTAACCGGGCCAGCGGGTCTCCTTGCGGAACAGGGTGTGCTGCATCACCGCCTCGGAGGCGAGCTGACGGTGCTTCAGCTCCCAGGCACGCAGCAGCTCGTGGATGTTCTCGGCGGCGACCTTCTCCAGGTCCTCCTCGAGAGTCTTGAGCTTCTTCAGACCGATGTGCAGCAGCTTCTCGTTGGTCATGTACTGCACGGTCACACCACCGGCGTACTCGTCCATCAGCTTCTGCAGACGGTCCAGACCCTGACGCGGGTTGATGTAGTTCGGGTTGACGCTACCGGCGACGATCTCGTTACGGTAGATCTTGTAGTGCTCCATCGGCTTGTAGATCTCGGCCTTGCGGCGATCGATCTGCTCCTGGGAGACACGGATACCCTCGGCCTTGCCATCGTCGATGTAAGCACAAGCGGCCTTGGCAGCCAGGCGACCTTCGGTGAAGGAGCCGGAGGAGAAGGCGTGCGGAGTACCACCAACGGCGTCACCGGCACCGAACAGACCCTCAACGGTGGTCATACGGTTGTAA
>JBFFSW010000051.1:0-7928 GCA_041572195.1 Thiohalomonadaceae bacterium
GACCAGGGGAAGTCCCCGGCCTGGATCTCCGCCTCGATCTGGGTGAGGCCGCGGATGATGGCATCGCGCTCCTCCTCGCTGAGCACCCCGACCTTGCAGAGCATGCGCGCGTGGGCGATGGAGCCGCTGATGTCCTGCTTGTACATGCGCTGGTCAAAGCCGACCGAGGCGCCGAAGGCCTCGACGAAGGCGTCGGTGGGCTCGGAGAAGCGGCCGGTCCAGGGTTTTTCCACGGTGTTTTCAGTGCTCATGAGGGCTCTTTCGCTGCGATTCGTTGATTGGCTCGATTATATCAGCATCCTTCCCCGCCCCGCATGGGGCCTAGGCCCGCTCCCAGGGGCCGCCGCCCTCCAGGCGTTGCGCGAGGAAGTCGAGAAAGGCCCTGACCCGGCGCGGCAGGTGGCGGCGCGAGGCGTAAAGGGCGAAGAGCTGCTCCGGTTCGGGCGCGTACCCATCCAGTACACTGCACAGACGCCCCTCGGCCAGCGAGCGGTGGATGATAAAGGTGGGCAGGCGGGCGATACCCAGCCCCGCCTCGGCCGCCTGCAGCATCAGGTCGCCGTTATTGGCCCGCATCCTCACCCTCGGGCGCAGCCGCTCCCCGCCGATCACCCACTGTCGCGCCTCGCTGGCCAGGCTGTAGCTGATCACCTCGTGCCCGTTCAGATCGGCCGGGGTGCGCGGCGTGCCGTGCCGCTCCAGGTAGCCGGGCGAGGCACAGAAGAGCAGCGGCACGGGGCAGAGGGGACGGGCGATGAGGCTGGAGTCCTCCAGCTGGCCGACGCGCAGCACCACGTCCACCCCCTCCTCGATCAGGTCGACGCGGTGGTCATCCAGGTCAACGTCCAGCTGTAGCGCCGGGTGTTCTGCCATGAAGCCCTCCAGCAGCGGCATCAGGTGGCGCAGGCCGAGGGTGAGCGGTGCGTTGATACGCAGGCGCCCCTCAAGGGTGTGACGGCTCTTCATCAGCCCCTGCTCGACCGACTCCAGCTCATCGAGGATGGCCACGCAGCGCTGATAGAACTCCTGCCCCGCGTCCGTCAGGTGCATGCGCCGGGTGGTGCGCTGCAGCAGCTGCACATCGAGCCGGTTCTCCAGCTCGGCCAGGCGACGACTGACCGCTGACTTGGCCATGCCCAGCTGCTCCGCGGCGGCGCTGATACCGCCCGCCTCCACCACCCGTACGAAGGCGCGCATTTCGTCGAATCGGTCCATATCGCCCGCTATTGTTCTCAAATTCGCAACACTGTTTTTAGGATTATCGCCTTTATTCTTTTTTTCGCAACGCCAAACTAATGCCATTAATGCCTTTTAGTGGAGGTCGCTATGGACGCCAAGGTCGTCACCATCGACAAAAGTCGCTCGCTACAGCGCGTGATCCGCGGTCGGCACACCTCAGACGGCGCCGGTGTAAATCTGGTGCGCCTTATCGGCACCCCGGAGCTGGAGATGCTGGACCCCTTCCTGATGCTGGACGCCTTCAGCTCGGACGACCCGGATGACTACATCGCCGGCTTCCCGCCCCACCCGCACCGCGGCTTCGAGACCGTCACCTACCTGCTCAAGGGCAACATGCGCCACCGTGACAGCTTCGGCCACGAGGGTGTGATCCGCAGTGGAGGTGTGCAGTGGATGAGCGCCGCCAGCGGCATTGAGCACTCGGAGATGCCGGAACAGGTTGAGGGCGAGATGTCGGGCTTCCAGCTGTGGGTCAACCTGCCGGCTGAGCAGAAGATGGGCCCGCCGCGCTACCAGGAGTTCGAGCCGGAGCAGATCCCGCTCGAGACCCGTGAGGGGGGGATAGAGCTGCGCGTGATCGCCGGCACCACCTGCCACGGCACCGAGGGGCCGGTGCAGGCCGTGGCCGCCAACCCCCTCTATCTGGACGTGCAGGTGCCAGCCCAGCTCGGCTACTGGGAGGAGCTACCCGCCGCGCACAACGCCTTCATCTACGTGATTGACGGGGTACTGGAGATCGATGGTCACTACCTCACCCGCGGTGAACTGGGCGTTCTCGATGGCGGCGAGCGGGTGGACCTGCATGCGGTCGAGGACGCTCGCTTCCTGCTCGTGGCGGCCAGCCCCGTCAACGAGCCGGTGGCCCGCTCCGGCCCCTTCGTCATGAATACCGAAGAGGAGCTGCGCCAGGCCTATATCGACTACCGTGAGGGGCGCTTCGGCCATATCCGTCCCCCAACCGAGTAATTATTTTCTCCACTCCTCCTGTACCCCCCATTCAGGCCGCCCCACCAGGCGGCCTTTTTTTGCCTGACATTTGTGGCAAACTGGCAGTTTACGCTTCGCTCTCAGGGGAGACCGGTGGCGCACACGCTGGACGACGACTTCTTTCTACCCGACTTCTGCGGCACACGCGCGATCTTCGCGGTGGTGCTGCTGGCGGAGATCTTCGCCCTGATGCTGGTGATCGCCGGTAGCGGGGGCGATCTCTGGGCCGAGCTCGGCCTCACCTCCCTGTTCATGCTCACCACCGCCCTCTCCGGCGCCGCCCTGCTCTGCACCCTGCGCCCCTGGCTGGCGCGCCTCAGCGACACCTACGCCGGAGCCCTCGCCTATCTGCTGCTGATGACCCTGCTGTTGGGCTACACCCTGGCGGTGCGGTGGTACTCCGACGCCAGCGGCATCCCCCTGGTCGGCGCCGAGTTCATGCAGCGCTCGCTGCTGCTGGGGGCGATGGTGACCGCCCTGGCGCTACGCTACCTCTACGTGCGCCAGCAGTGGCAGCGACGCCTGCGGGCCGAGGCCGAGGCGCGCATCCAGGCCCTGCAGGCGCGCATCCGCCCCCACTTCCTCTTCAACAGCCTCAACACCATCGCCGGGCTCACCCACTCCGCGCCGGAGAAGGCCGAGGAGGCGGTGCTGGACCTGGCCGAGCTGATGCGCGCCGCCCTTGGCGACGGTCGCGCCCTGGTGCCGCTGGCCGAGGAGCTGAGCCTCTGCCGCCACTACATCGAGATGGAGCGGCTGCGCCTGGGGGAACGGCTTCAGGTGGAGTGGGCGCTGGAGCCGGGGCTGCCCGAGCGCACCCCCATCCCGCCGCTGAGCCTGCAACCGCTGCTGGAGAACGCCGTCTACCACGGCATCGAGCCGCGCCTGGAGGGGGGCAGCGTGCGCATCGCCGCCCGCCGCCGCGGCCAGCTGCTGGAGATCACCCTGGAGAACCCGACCGACGAGACCGGCAAGGCCGCCCGCGGCAACCGCATGGCGCTGGAGAATATCCGCCAGCGTCTGGCCCTGCACTTCGAGGGGGCGGCGGGGCTGGAGTGTCGCGCCGAGGGCGGAACCTTCCGGGTGGTGATGACCCTGCCCTGCGCGGAGGGAGAATCATGAGGGTGCTGGTGGTGGACGACGAGGCCCCGGCCCGCGAGCGGCTCAAGTCGTTGCTCACCGCCATCCCCGGTGCCGAGTGCGTGGGCGAGGCGGGGGACGGCGCCGCCGCCGTGGCCGCCGCCCGCGAACTGAATCCCGAGGTGGTGCTGCTGGATATCCGCATGCCGGGTATGGACGGCATGGCCGCCGCCCGCGAACTGGCGCGCCTGGAGCCGCAACCGACGGTGATCTTCACCACCGCCTACGGCGAACACGCGGTGGAGGCCTTCGAGGCCGAGGCCCTGGACTACCTGCTCAAGCCGATCCGCCGCGAGCGCCTGGAGCGGGCCCTGCAACGGGCGGGCGCCGTCACCGAGGAACCCCAGGGTGAGTACCTGCTCAGCCGTCTCCATGGTCGCGAGCTGCGCGTGCCCGTTGAGGCGGTGCGCTACTTCCAGGCCGCCGACAAGTATGTGAGCGCCTACTATCTGGATGATGACGGGGAGCACGAGGCGATCCTGGAGGAGTCGCTGAAGTCACTGGAGGAGCGCTTCGGCGCGGCCCTGGTGCGCATCCACCGCAACGCCCTGGTGGCCCACGCCTATCTGCGCGGCATCGAACAGCGCGGCGACGGCACCCACGTGGCCCTGCTCAGCGGGGTGGAGGGTCAGCCCGAGATTAGCCGCCGCCACGTGGCGGAGATCCGGAGATTATTGAAAGGAAACTAACGCCGCGCGGTGCTGCGCAGCATGCCCAGCGCCCGGGCAATCGCCTGGTCCAGTTCGGCCCAGCGGAAGTCGGCCACGCCGATCCCCTCGATGCGCTCGCCCAGCAGGCGGCCGTCGGGGGCGATCAGGGCCAGGGTGGGGGTCACCTTGACGCCGTAGCGGCGGGCCAGCTCCTCGGCCTCCACCTCGTTGCCGTCGAAGTCGCGCAGCGGGGCGAAGCGGTCGATCTTCAGCTTGCCGATCACCACCTTGTCCGCGTAGTCGCCGCTGCGCAGCATCGGCTTGAGGTAATCCTCCTCCATGCGCACGCAGTAGCCGCAGTAGTCCGAGGAGAACATCACCAGCAACGGGGTGTTGCCCCGGGCGGCGTGCTCGCCGACCTGCGACAGGTCGTCGAACTCGAGCACCTGGGGTTCGGCGTGAAGCGCCGGGGCGGCGGCCAGCAGCAGGCTTAGAAACAGACGTTTGAGCATCGACGATGCCCTCTCAATCAGGGGGTTAGGATCAGAATAAGGCCCATTTGGGCGCGCTTCAATACCGCACGTCGGGCCGAATGTGTATGATTCACACCTTAATTAGATGAACATCGATGGTTAATCATGAGTAAAAAGCTGATCAAGATCGCCACCCGCGACAGCCTCCTCGCCCTGTGGCAGGCGGAGTACGTCGCCACCGCGCTGAAGAATGCCCACCCCGGCCTGGAGGTGGAGCTAGTGAAGATGAAGTCGCAGGGCGACAAGATCCTCGACGTGCCGCTGGCCAAGGTGGGCGGCAAGGGGCTGTTCACCAAGGAGCTGGAGGAGGGGATGCTGCGCGGCGACGCCGACATCGCCGTGCACTCCATGAAGGACGTGCCGATGGAGCTGCCCGAGGGGCTGCACCTGCCGGTGATCTGCCCGCGCGAGGACCCGCGCGACGCCTTCGTCTCCAACACCATCAACAGCTTCGAAGAGCTGCCCCAGGGCGCCGTGGTCGGCACCTCCTCCATGCGCCGCCAGTGCCAGCTGCTGGCCAAGCGCCCGGACCTGCAGATCAAGTTCCTGCGCGGCAACGTGCAGACCCGCCTGCGCAAGCTCGACGACGGCGAGTACGACGCCATCATCCTCGCCGCCGCCGGGCTCAAGCGCCTGGGCCACGAGGAGCGCATCACCGAGCTGCTGGAGACCACCCTCAGCCTGCCCGCCGTGGGCCAGGGCGCGGTCGGCATCGAGTGCCGTACCGACGATGAGGAGGTCAACGCCCTCATCGCCCCCCTCAACGACACCAAGACCTCCATCCGCGTGCGCGCCGAACGGGCCATGAACCACCGCCTGGAGGGCGGCTGTCAGGTGCCCATCGCCGGTTACGCCGAGCTGGAGTCCGGCATGCTGGTGATGCGCGGCCTGGTCGGCAGCACCGACGGCAAGGAGATCATCCGCGGCGATATCGCCGGTCGTCCCGAGGACGCCGAGGAGCTGGGCACGGTGCAGGCCGAGGACCTGCTCTCGCGCGGCGCCGCCGAGATCCTCAAGGAAGTGTATGCCCAGGGCTGAGGCCCCGGACAATGACACCGGGCTGGCGGGCCTGGGGGTGCTGGTCACCCGCCCCGCCCACCAGGCCGAACCGCTCTGCCGCCTGATCGAGGCGGCCGGGGGCCGGGCCATCCGCCTGCCGCTGCTGGCCATTGAGCCGTTGCGGGCCGCGCCGCTGAACTGGGGCGACTACGACCTGGCCATCTTCGTCAGCCGCAACGCGGTGGAGCGGGCCGCCGAGGCCTACCCCCCGCCCCCCGCCGGGCTCGACCTGGCGGCGGTGGGCAAGGGCAGCGCCGCCACCCTGGAGCAATGCTGGGGCCGCACCCCACTTCGCCCCGAGGCGGGCTTCGACAGCGAGGCACTGCTGGCCCACCCCGTCTTGCGGCAGGTGGCCGGACGGCGCATCCTCATCCTCAGGGGTGAGGGGGGGCGCGAGCTACTGGCCGAGGCCCTGCGCGGGCGTGGCGCCGAGGTGGAGTACCTCGAACTCTACCGCCGGGTAATGCCGCCGCTGGATGGACGGATAGCGCTGGATGCCGCCGAGGCCGGTGAGCTGCACCTGCTGATCATCACCAGCGGTCAGGCGCTGGAGCACCTCGCCGCCCTCTACGGCGGTAAGGTGCCTCCTGCGCTCACCGCACTGCCGCTGCTGGTGGTGAGCGAGCGGCTGGCGTCGCAGGCCCGCGCGGCGGGCTTCGCCGTGGTGCGAGTCGCCCCCGAGCCGGGCGACGAGGGACTACTGGCCGGTCTGAAGGAGATGGCGCGAGCCATTTGAGGACGAGAGATGAGCGAAGAGAAGAAGCCGGAGGAGGTTGTGGAGGAGGTCGTGGAAGAGACCCCCGCCGAGCCCGAGGCCAAACCCGAAAAGGAGAAGCGCGGCGGCGGTGGCGGTGGCGGTCTGGCCGCCCTCGCCCTGCTGGTCTCCCTGGGGGTGGCCGGTGGCGGCGCCTATCTCTGGCAGGAGCTGAGCACCGCCCAGAGCCGGCTGCTGGCGGCCAATGCCGAGCTGCGTCAGGCGATGGAGGCGCTGCGCGCCGCCGACCGCGAACAGCAGACGGCGCTGAGCGAGCGTCTCACCGCCCAGGCCCAGTCCGAGGCGCAGCGCCGCGAGGCCCTGCGCGGCGAGCTTCAGGCGGCGCTGACCGCCCTGCACGAGGAGCTGGGCCGCGACCGCGACGGCTGGGTGCGCTACGAGGTGGAGTACCTGCTCGCCTACGCCAACCGCCGCCTGCAACTGGACGGCGACATCCGCAGCGCCGACGCCGCCCTGGAGGCGGCCGATGAGCGGCTGCTGGCCCAGGCCGACCCGGCGCTGCTGCCGGTGCGTCAGGCCATCGCCGCCGAGCGCCGCGCCCTCGCCGCCCTGCCCCGCATCGATACCGAGGGGATGGTGCTGGAGCTGGCCGCCCTGGCCGAGGGGATCGAGGCCCTGCCGCTGCCCGGCGCGCCACAACGCTTCCAGCCGGAGGCCGAGTCGCCCACCGCCGGTGATGAAGCCATCGACTGGAAGGATTGGCGCGGCCTGGGCAACGCCCTCTGGTCCGACCTCGGCGAGCTGGTGACGGTGCGCACCGGCCGCGACCAGCCGCTGCCGCTCACCAGCCCCGAGCAGCGCTTCTTCCTGCAACAGAACCTGCGCCTCAAGCTGCTGGCCGCGCGCATGGCCCTGCTTCAGGGCGAGCAGGTTGTGTTCCGCGCCGCCCACACCGAGGCCGATGCCTGGCTGGGCCAATACTTCGACACCGAGGCGGCTGCGGTCAGCGCCGCCCGCGCCACCCTGCGGCGCCTGGCGGCGGTGGAGCAGGCCCCGGCGCTGCCCGATATCAGCACCTCGCTGCGTCGGCTGCGCGCCCTGGCACCGGGCATCTTCGAAGGGGAGGCCGACTGATGCGCTGGCTGCTCGGCGCCCTGCTGGCCCTGATCGGCGCGGTGGCGGCGGCGCTCATCGCCCGCGAGGACCCCGGCTACGTGCTCATCGCCCACGGCGGCTGGAGCATCGAGGGTTCGCTGGTGCTGCTGATCGCCGCCATCCTCGGTGGCTACGCCCTGCTCTGGTTGACCCTCAAGCTCCTCAACACCCTGCGCCGCACCCCCGGCGCCCTGCTCGGCTGGGGCCGTGGGCGCCACGGCGCCGCCGCCCGCAAGCGCACCCAGCGCGGCCTCATCGCCCTCGCCGAGGGGGAGTGGAAGAAGGCCGAGAAGGAGCTGGCCCGCTCCGCCCGCCACAGCGACACCCCGCTGAACAACTACCTGGGCGCCGCCCGCGCGGCGCAGACACGCGGCGCCGACCAGCGTCGCGACGACTACCTCTCGCGCGCCGCCCGCAGCCTGCCCGAGGCGCGCCTGGCGGTCGGCCTCA
>JBFFSW010000052.1:0-7916 GCA_041572195.1 Thiohalomonadaceae bacterium
AACGTAACGGCATCGACCTCTCATACCCTGACTGCCCAGGCACTGGGCGCCTCGACCAGCCTTTCGGTGAACGTTTCCGCGGACAATTTCAAGGTAGTGGTAGCCCCCACCGTCGCGGTTGACCCGAATGTGGCCGATAGCGGTACTGCGCAGGTTGCGGTTGCCGCCTGTCATCAGGTTGCTGCAACGTGGGTCTCTGGGGGTTTGACGGTTGCTGACGGCACACAGATTAACTTCTCAACGAACCGCGGAACACTCTATTCCGATGCCGCCTGTACGGTAACCGCGAGTAGCGCGAACACCACCACGGGTATTGCCACGCTCTACGTGAAGTCTACTAGTGTTGGTCCGGTGAGGGTGACCGCATCGGATCCCGCTAACACGGTCTCCGCCTTCGACGATTCGGAGTTCGTATCCACCACGCCGGCGTCCTTCTCCCTTAGCATCGACAAGAGCACCATCAATACCGGCGGCAGTGCCTCGATCACCGCTACCGTGGTCGATGCCAATAACAACGCGGTCAAGGGCCAGGTGGTTAACTTCAGGATTCTCGCCGATCAGGGCGGCAGCATTGATGGAACCGCGACCACGGGGACCGATGGTCGTGCGACCGCGGTCTACACCGCTGGTGACCTGCCGACCCAGCTGGATGGCGTCATCATCGAGGTGACCGTGGCGGCCCTGCTCCCGCAGACCATCAGCCTTACCGTGAACCAGGGTGCTCTGCGTATTGGCTTTGGTATGTCGACGAAGATTCAAAGCTCCACCAACAATGCTGGATACATTTACCCCGGTATTGTCTATGTCGCCGATTCATCGGGACAGGCCGTAGTGGGTGCCGTGGTGACCATCGCGGTGGATATTACTCACTATGACAAGGGCTCCTGGGGGCTTTCCGATCCGCTTGACCCCACTTCTCCCATTGTGCGTGTGTCGTCGATTACCGGCTCTCCGGTAGTGGTCGACATGGCCTGCATCAATGAAGATACCAACCGCAATGGCGCCATTGATTCGGGTGAAGACCTTGATAATGACGGCACCCTCGATCCGAATGCCACGGTGGTGGTCTCCTCGCCTTCCGGTACTCTGCCGGTGATTACCGGCGTGGATGGATCGGCAGACTTCACGATTAACTACCCCAAGGACTATGCTGGTTGGACTCAGGTGCGCATCACCGCCAATACCAGTGTTGGCGGTAGTGAGGGTAGTCACAGCATCAAGCTGGCGCTGCCGATGTCGGCTGATGATGCCACCTCACCGCCGGGCGCCCCTGACAGCCCCCACGGCGTCAACATCTGCACCGTTGACGGCTAATGACCGGTGGTGAGTGGTAACGTCTTCCTTGTCGGCCCCATGGGGGCCGGCAAGACCACCATCGGCAAGCAGTTGGCCAGCGCCCTGGGCCTCACCTTCAAGGACAGTGATCACGAGATCGTCGAGCGCACCGGCGCCACCATCCCCTGGATCTTCGATGTCGAGGGGGAGGAGGGCTTCCGCCGGCGTGAGCGCGAGATGATCGACGAGCTGACCGCCGAGCAGGGGCTGGTGCTGGCCACCGGTGGTGGCGCGGTGCTGGCCGAGGAGAACCGCCGCCACCTCAAAGAGCGTGGCACGGTGATCTACCTGCAGGCCTCCATCGAGCAGCTGCTCAAGCGCACCGCTCGCGACAAGAACCGACCGCTACTGCAGACCGACGACCCACGCGCCAAGCTCGAGGGGCTGATGGCTGAGCGCGAACCGCTCTACCGTGAGGCCGCCGACATCATCATCAACACCGAGCGGCGCTCCCTCAAGGGGGTGATCAAGGAGATCACACGCCGTCTGGAGCAGGGGTGAACAGGGACTTGGGCCTGGTGATCGGGTATAGTTTGCCGCCGTACGCAGCACACATGGCGGAGATATGAAGACACTGCACGTCGATCTGGGCGAACGCTCCTATCCCATCTATATCGGCAAGGGCCTGCTGGGCCAGGCCGAGCTGATCGCGCCGCATATCCGCGGCACCCAGGTGATGGTGGTCAGCAACGAAACCGTTGCCCCTCTCTATCTGGAGCGAACCCTCGCCTCCCTGAGTGGCTTCAAGACCTCCAGCGTCATCCTCCCCGACGGCGAGCAGTACAAAAACCTCGAGGTGCTCAACCGCATCTACGACGGCTTGCTGAGCGAGCGCTTCGATCGCCGCTGTACCCTCATCGCCCTCGGCGGCGGGGTGGTGGGCGACATGACCGGTTTCGCCGCCGCCAGCTACCAGCGTGGCGTGGACTTCATCCAGATCCCCACCACCCTGCTCTCGCAGGTGGACTCCTCGGTGGGCGGCAAGACCGGCGTCAACCACCCGCTGGGTAAGAACATGATTGGCGCCTTCCACCAGCCCAACTGCGTGATCGCCGACACCGACACCCTCAACACCCTGGACGACCGTCAGCTCGCCGCCGGCATCGCCGAGGTGATCAAGTACGGCCTGATCAACGACATGGAATTCTTTGCCTGGCTGGAGGCCAACATGGGTGCGCTGCTGGGCCGCGAACCCGAGGCCCTGGCCTACGCCATCGAGCGCTCCTGCGCCGACAAGGCGGCGGTGGTGGCCGCCGACGAGAAGGAGGGTGGGGTGCGTGCCCTGCTCAATCTCGGTCACACCTTCGGCCACGCCATTGAGACCGGTATGGGCTACGGTGAGTGGCTGCACGGTGAGGCGGTGGCCGCGGGCATGGTGCTGGCCGCCGAACTCTCCCGCGACCTGGGCTGGATCGACGATGAGGCCGTGGAGCGCTGCCGTGCCCTCATCGTCGCCGCCCATCTGCCGGTCAAGGCGCCCGGCGAGATGGACAGTGAGCAGTTCATGGCTCTGATGGCGGTGGACAAGAAGGTGCTGGATGGGCGCCTGCGGCTGATCCTGATGCAGGCCCTGGGCCAGAGCGTGATCGCCGAGCAGGTGGACCTCAAGGTCCTGCGCGCCTGCCTCGACAAGCACCTGGCGAAGGCCTGAGCCGGGGGGCAATGATGAGTGAACTTGCCCCCTACGCCGCCACCGACGCCGAATCGCGCGGCCGCCGCCACCCTGAATCCGCCCCCGCCTACCGCAGCGAGTACCAGCGCGACCGTGACCGCATCGTCCACTCCGGCGCCTTCCGCCGCCTGGAGTACAAGACCCAGGTCTTCGTCAATCACGAAGGGGACATGTTCCGCACCCGCCTCACCCACTCCATCGAGGTGGCGCAACTGGGGCGCATCGCCGCCCAGGCCCTCAGTCTCAACGAGGCCCTCAGCGAGGCCATCTGCCTGGCCCACGACCTTGGTCATACCCCCTTCGGCCACGCCGGGCAGGACGCCCTGCATGAGCGCATGGCCGAGCACGGCGGCTTCGAGCACAACCTGCAGTCGCTACGGGTGGTGGACGAGCTGGAGGAGCGCTACGCCGGATTCAACGGCCTCAACCTCACCTTCGAGAGTCGCGAGGGGATCCTCAAGCACTGTTCGCGGGAGCATGCCGAGCAGCTGGGTGATGTGGGTGAGCGCTTCCTTACCGGTAGACAACCGGGGCTTGAAGCCCAGCTGGCCAACCTGGTGGACGCCATCGCCTACAACAACCACGATGTCGACGACGGTCTGCGCGCCGGATTCATCACCCTGGAGCAGCTGCGCGAGGTGCCGCTGTTCGAGGCGCAGTATGCCGAGGTGCGTGACGAGTACCCGCGGCTGGAGGGCAAGCGCCAGGTTCACGAGATCATCCGCCGCATGATCAACCGGCAGATGATCGACCTGCTGGAGGCCAGCCGAGAGGCCATCGAGGCGGCCGCCCCCGACTCCATCGACGCGGTGCGTGCCCAGCCCAGGCCGCTGATCCGCTTCAGCGAGACGATGGCCGAGCAGCATACCCAGCTCAAGCGCTTCCTGCGCCAGCACCTCTACCGTCACTACCGGGTGCACCGCATGAGCGTGAAGGCCAAGCGCATGGTCGCTGAGCTGTTCGATGCCCTCTTCGAGGACACCCGTCTGCTGCCCCCCGCGCACCAGGCCCACGCCGAGCGGATGCGTGCCGAGTTGGGCGATACGGGCTCGGCGCGGGCGGTGGCCGACTACATTGCCGGGATGACCGATCGCTACGCCATTCGGGAGTATCAACGCCTGTTCAAGGTGGATGAGCTGACCTGATATCTGGTGTTTAGCGTATGGACAGATCTCTAGATATTGTGCATACTTGCTGAAATCTATCGCTCCCCGAAGAGGGGGCGTATAACGAAGATACAGCAGTGCGGACGGCAACAGGATTTTAGCGAGCGGTCAGCGGATTATGCGCATCTATATGCAGACACCCGCGTTACCGGAGCGGCCACCGCGCTACTACCATCTCCATTTGCAACAAGACCTGCTGGAGGGGTGGAACCTCGTGAAGGAGTGGGGTTTCCAAGGCGCGTCAGGCCGAGTGGTGCGCGAACATTTCGACACTCGTGAGCAGGCCATCCAGGCAATGCTCAAGGTCCGCGACTCCCAAATTCAGCGTGGTTACCAGGTGATGTTCGCCCAGGGCGACGTCCATGGCGGGGAGGGGCTGTGATGCTCGGCTTCACCGCCCGCGTGAAAGACCCCACCGCCAGCGCACCCTATCAATCCCTCTACCATCTGCGTAGCGCCCCCTTTAGCGCCGTCCCGGCGGAGGGCGCCTTCTACGCCGACCCCCAGCGTGAACAGGCGCTGGACATGCTTCAGCACCTCACCCAGTACAGCGAAGAGCTGCTGCTGCTCAGCGGCGAGAGCCAGGTGGGCAAGAGTGCCCTGCTGGAGCGCTATCTGGCGCGCGCCGAGGAGCATTGGCTCACCTGCATGGTGCAGGGGGGTGAGGTCGGCGACGCGGGCAAGCTCTTCATCCAGATCGCCCGCTGCTTCCAGCTGCGTATCGAAGGGCTGGCCGCCGATCAGCTGCTGGAGGCGCTACGCCAGCATCTGAGTGAGCTGGCCGAGGAGAAGACCGCCGTGCTGGTGGTCGACGACGCCCAGCTGATGGGCGACGAGGCGCTGGAGATGGTCTCCCACCTGGCGCTGCTCGAGGGTGAGCACGGTCGCCTGGTGCGGGTGGTGCTGGCGGCCGAGCCGCGGCTGCTCGAACGCCTCGCCACCGAACGCTTCAGCGCCCTGCCCGAACCGCACCGCATCGACCTGACCCCCTTCGACCTGGAAGGCACCGGCACCTACATCCGTCATCGTCTGGCAGCGGTGGGCTACAACGGCCCAGAGCTGCTCAGCGCCAAGCAGGTCAAGCGCGTGCACAAGCAGGCCGAGGGCCTGCCTGGACGGATCAACATCTTCGCCCACCAGGCCCTGAGTGAGCAGAGCGGCTGCGCGGCTCGCGGCGGCCTGCTCTCCGCCTCGCGCAACGCCCTCAAGTTCGGCGCCGCGGCGGTGGCGGTGGCGGTGGCGGTGATCGGCCTGGAGGAGCGCCTCGCACACCGAGTCGGCGAGGAGCCGAACATGGGTCAGGTCTCCGAGCGTCCCATCCTGCGCCTGGGTCAGGGCGGTGCCGAGAACTCCGTGGCCATGGTGATCCGCGGCGGCGAGAGCGTGCAGATTACCTGCGGTGGCTCCGGCATCATCTCCAGCGCCGCGGCCGCCGAGCTGCCGCCGCGGGCCGTGGAGTCCGCCCCCGCCGAGCTCGGGCCGATGATCACCGAACTGCCCGGCCCGGCCATGGAGGCGATGCCTGAGCCCGAGCCGATGCCCGAACTTGAGCCCGAGCCCGAGCCCGTGACGGCCGAGGCCGAGCCGGTGATGGGCGACGCCCCGCCCGGCTCGCGCATCGAGCTGCCGCCGATCCCCGGCGTCGAGGCCGAAGCTGAACCCGAACCCGAAGCCGAACCGATAGTGGTGGCCGAGGCACGGCCGCAGCCCGAACCAGAACCCGAGCCGGAGAAGGTCGCGCCGCGCCCGCGCATCGAGCGCATCGAGCCGATGCCGCTCTACGGCAGCAACGAAGAGCAGAAGGTGGCCCTCATCGGCGAGGGCTTCATCCCCGGCAGCCGCATCTCGGTGGCCTGGGCGGGCAAGACCAAGGCGCTGGAGAGCGAGCGTATCGAGGTGATCGACCAGGGGCGCGTCGAGCTGCGCCTGCTCACCGGCGCCCGCGCCAACAACTGGGCGGTGCAGCTGACCACCCCCGAGGGCAAACGCTCCAATATCTTCCGCTTCAAGGTGCAGGAGCCGGAAGATGCCCCGGCACCCATCGAGCCCGCGCCCATCGAGCCCATTACCGAGCCCGAGCCGCCGGTGGTCGAGGTCCCGGTCGTGGAGCAGCCCGTGGCCCCCGTGGTTGAGGCGCCCAAGGCCCCGGTGGCCGCCGCTCCCGCCCCGACGGGTATCCAGGGCGATGCCTGGCTGCGCGCGCGCAACCCCAAACACCTGGCGCTGCAGCTGCTGGCCTCCTCCGATGCCGCGGCCCTGCGCGCCTTCGCCCAGCGCCACGACATCCCTGGGCCGCTGGCCACCTATCCCAGCGAGCGCGGCGGCAAGCCACTGCACATCCTGGTACAGGGTGACTACGCCGACCGCGCCGCCGCCGATGCCGCCCTCGAGCGCCTGCCCAAGGCGGTACGCGATGGCGGCCCCTGGCCGCGCAGCTTCGCCTCGGTGCAGCAGGCGCTGAAGGCCGCGCCCGCCGCCCCGGTACGCGCTGCGCTCAAGCCCGGCAACGTGCGTGACGAGGCCTGGGTCTGGAGTCAGGACCCCAGCGCGGTGACCGTGCAGCTGGCCGCCGCCGCCGAGCGCGGTGGGTTGGACGATGTGGCCGCCAGGGCGGGCGCCGCCGGGGACTTCGCGGTGGTCACCACCCGCCGCGACGGCCGCCCCTGGTACATCCTGGTGGCCGGGGTGCACGCCGACAAGGCCGCCGCCAAGCAGGCCATCGATGCCCTGCCCAGGGCCCTGCGCAACGCCGGCCCCTGGAGCCGCAGCTTTGCCTCGCTGCACGATGAGATGAGTCGCTCCAGCCGTTAAGCCCCTCCACCCCCCAGGCGGCGTGGATTGAACACTCCCCCACCTCCCTATATACTGTCGTGCCTTTTTTCAGCCTGATTCTAGGATGGGTGGCGTGCCGCCCGTCTCGATATAACCCTATTAAGTAGCGAACGAACCGTGAGCGAACAGAAGAAAGCACCCGGGCTCTACAGCCCCTCCTTCGAGAAGGACAACTGCGGCTTCGGCCTGATGGCCCATATGGACGGCAAGCCCAGCCACTGGCTGGTGACTACCGCCATCGAGGCCCTCGGTCGCATGACCCACCGTGGCGCCATCGCCGCCGACGGCAAGACCGGCGACGGTTGCGGCCTGCTGATCAAGAAGCCCGAGGGTTTCCTCAAGGCGGTGGCCGCCGAGGTCGGTATCGAACTGGGCGACGGCTTCGGCGTCGGCACCGTGTTCCTCTCCCGCGACCCGGCCGAGGCCGAGGCTGGCCGCCAGGCGCTGGTCGATGGCCTCGAGGCCGAGGGGCTGAGCATCGCCGGCTGGCGCATGGTGCCCACCGACGCCAGCGCCTGCGGCGAGTCGGCCAAGCTCACCCAGCCGGTGATCGAGCAGGTGTTCATCAACCTCCCCGCCGGGATGGACCCGGTGGAGTTCGAGGTGCGCCTCTACGTCGCCCGCCGCCGCGCCGAAAAGGCGCGCGAGCAGGCCGCGGACCCGGCCTTCTACGTGCCCAGCCTCTCCACCAAGGTGCTCTCCTACAAGGGCATGGTGATGCCGGAGTTCCTGCCGGTCTTCTACCCGGACCTGAGCGATGCACGCATGGAGACCGCCATCTGCGTCTTCCACCAGCGCTTCGCCACCAACACCCTGCCGCAGTGGCGCCTCGCCCAGCCCTTCCGCTATCTGGCCCATAACGGTGAGATCAACACCGTGCGCGGTAACCGTAACTGGGCCCGCGCCCGCTC
>JBFFSW010000053.1:0-7901 GCA_041572195.1 Thiohalomonadaceae bacterium
TGGAGGCGGCGGGAATCGAACCCGCGTCCGCAAGCCCTCCGCCCTCGGCTCTACATGCTTATCCCGATCATTGTTTTAACCGGCAGCAACCCAACGGGCGGGGCCCACTGACGGCGAGTTCGGTAGAGTTTTAGCGAGTCGGCCCCGAACGAGCTTCATCACGATCCTATGAGAGATGACCCCCGGAAACCCAAGCGCATAGGCACGGCCCTGGACCGGAGGGCACCCTACTGGGGTTTAGGCAGCGAGTGCGTAGTTGTCGTCGTTGGCAACTATTAGTTTTGCAGACGGATTTACGAGGAACCCTGCACCTCGGCATGCACCTTGGGTTTCGCAACCCACGTCGAAGCCATGTCGCCCCCGATTTGGTACGGTACTTCAGATAGTGTAACGGTGGGAAAGTTCCCTGTCACCGGAAAAGATTCAGCCGTGCTTGAGCACCCGCTGTTTCTCGCGCTGCCAGTCGCGCTCCTTGAGGCTGGCGCGCTTGTCGTGGCTCTGCTTGCCCTTGGCCAGGCCGATCTCCACCTTGGCCCGTCCCCGGTGCCAGTACATGGCCAGGGCGATGAGGGTGTAGCCCTTGCGTTCAACCGCGCCGAGCAGCTTGTCGATCTCCTCGCGGTGCATGAGCAGCTTACGCACCCGGGTGGGGTTGGGCTGGATGTGGGTGGAGGCGCTGAGCAGGGGGTGGATGACGGTGCCGCTCATCCACGCCTCGCCGTTCTTGATGAAGACGTAGGAGTCCACCAGCTGGCACTTGCCGGCGCGCAGGGATTTGACCTCCCAGCCCTCCAGAGCGATGCCCGCCTCGATCTTCTCCTCGATGAAGTAGTCGTGGCGCGCCTTCTTGTTGAGGGCGATGGTGGAGCCGCTGGACTGCTTCTTGTCTTTGCTCTTTGCCATGGCGCGCATTATAGGGGATGGCCCGGCGGTTGTGATAGTGGGGCGGATGGCCGAAAATGCGCCCTATCGAATAAGAACGAGAGGGGGTGTATCGATGTCGGAGCAGCGTGAGTCATTGCACGGGCAGTGGTCGGGCCGCTGGGCCTTCGTGCTGGCGGCTACCGGCTCGGCGGTGGGACTGGGCAACATCTGGAAGTTCCCCTACATCACCGGCGAGAACGGCGGCGGCGCCTTCGTGCTCATCTACCTGCTCTGCATCGCCGCCATCGGCATCCCGGTGATGATGGCCGAGGTGATGCTGGGGCGCCGCGGCCGCCGCAGCCCCATCAACACCATGCGCCACCTGGCCGAGGAGGAGGGGCGCAACGGCATCTGGAAGTACCTGGGCTGGTCGGGCGTGATCGCCGGTTTCCTCATCCTCTCCTACTACTCGGTGATCGCCGGCTGGGCCCTGGCCTATGTCTTTCGTAGTGGCGGCGGGGTGTTCGAGGGGGTGACCGCCGACGGCGTCGCCGCCATCTTCAACGGCTTCGTTGGCGACCCGGAGCGGCTGCTGGCCTGGCACTCCATCTTCATCGTCATGACCATGGCGGTGGTGGCGCGCGGGGTGCGTAGCGGCCTGGAGAAGGCGGTGCGCTTCCTGATGCCGATGCTCTTCGTGCTGCTGGTGGTGATGGTGGGCTACGCCATGAACACCGACCAGTTCATGCGCGGGCTGGAGTTCCTCTTCACCCCCGACTTCTCCAAGATCAGCCGCGAGGGGGTGTTGACCGCCATGGGTCACGCCTTCTTCACCCTGAGCCTGGGGATGGGCGCGATCATGGTCTACGGCTCCTACCTGCCGAAGAACATCTCCATCGCCCGCACCTCCTTCGCCATCGCCGGCATGGACACCCTGGTGGCGCTGCTGGCGGGCATGGCCATCTTCCCCATCGTCTTCGCCAACGGCCTGGAGCCGGGCGCCGGTCCGGGGCTGATCTTCCAGACCCTGCCCATCGCCTTCGGCCACATGCCGCTGGGGACCCTCTTCGGCACCCTGTTCTTCGTGCTGCTGGTGTTCGCCGCCTGGTCCTCGGCCATCTCGCTGATCGAGCCGATGGTCGCCTGGATGGTGGAGAACCACGGCATGAGCCGCCTGCGTGCTTCCTTCTGGGCCGGTCTCATCACCTGGCTGCTGGGCATCGGTACGGTGTTCTCCTTCAACATCTGGTCCGGTGACGAGTTCAAGCTCTTCGGCCTCAACTTCTTCGAGCTGATGGACTACCTCACCGCCAACATCATGCTGCCCCTGGGGGGCCTGCTCATCGCCGTCTTCGCCGCCTGGTTCATGCGCGAGCAGGCCAGCCGTGACGAGCTGGCGCTGGAGGGGGAGGGTTACACCCTCTGGCGCATCCTGGTCCGCTACGTCACCCCCGCGGGGGTGGTGGTGGTCTTCCTTAAAGCCATTGGAGTGATTTGAATTTAATGCCATCCATCAGTAAAAGCGCCTTGGTGCCCTTCAGCGCCGAGGAGATGTTCAGGCTGGTCAACGATGTGGCCGCCTACCCCCAGTTTCTCCCCTGGTGCGGCGGCAGTCGGGTGCTCTCGGAGAGCGAGGATGAGGTCCGCGCCTCGGTGGAGATCGCCCACGGCAGCCTGCGCAAGGCCTTCACCACCCTCAACCGGCTGCAGCGTGGCAAGATGATCGAGATGCGCCTGGTGGACGGGCCGTTCAAGCAATTGGAGGGGTTCTGGCGCTTCCAGGCGCTGGAGGAGCGCGCCTGCAAGGTGTCGCTGGATCTGGAGTTCGAGTTCTCCAACCGGCTGGTGGGGATGGCCATGGGGCCGATCTTCAGCCAGATCGCCAACACCCTGGTGGACTCCTTCAGCAAGAGGGCGAGAGAGATCTATGAGTAAGGCGGAAATGATACACGTCGAGGTGGCCTACGCCCGTGCCGACGAGCAGTTGATCCTGGCCCTGGACGTGGAGCCCGGCACCACCCTGCGTCAGGCGGTGGAGCGCTCCGGGATGCTGGAGCGCTTCCCCGAGATCGACCTGGATAAGGGTAAGCTGGGGGTTTTCGGCAAGCTGAGCAAGGCGGATGCCGAGATCAAGGCGGGCGAGCGGGTGGAGATCTATCGCCCGCTCATCGCCGACCCCAAGGAGGTGCGCAAGCAGCGCGCGGCGGCGGGCAAGGTGATGAAGAAGGGGGGCGGGGAGGCCTAGTCCTCCTCTCCCTTCAGCATCCGCCCCGCCTGGTGGTCGTCGGCGGGCAGCTCGCCGTGGCGCTCGATGCGCGCCACCGTGCCTTCGTGGAAGTGAATGGTGACCCGGTAGCTCTCGACCGTCCCGTCGCCGCGCCGCATGCGGTAGAGGTAGTCCCAGCGCCCGGCATGGAAGGGGTCGCGGATCAGCGGGTCGCCGATGGCGAAACGCACCTGTGCCTCGCTCATCCCCACCTTCAGCTTGTCCAGCGACTCCTGAGAGACCAGATTCCCCTGCTGCACGTCAATCTTGTGCGCGCAGCCCGCGAGCAGGGCCAGACCGAATAGGCTAATGATAATCTTTTGCATTTGCATTCCAAGCCGGTTATTTTGCCCGGCATGATACCGCAACCGGGGGTGTGAAACGAGGTGAAGCGCAGCAGCCAGGACCTGAAGAGACTCGGCCTCAAGGCCACCCTGCCGCGGATGAAGGTGCTCGAACTGCTGGAGGCCAGCGGCGGCGCCCACCTCAGTGCCGAGGAGGTCTACCGCCTGCTCACCGACGGCGGGGAAGAGGTGGGCCTGGCCACCGTCTACCGGGTGCTCACCCAGTTCGAGCAGGCGGGGCTGGTGCAGCGCCACAACTTCGAGGGCGGCCACGCGGTGTTCGAGCTGGCTGAGGGCGAGCACCACGATCACATCCTCTGCGTGAAGTGCGGCAAGGTGGAGGAGTTCGTCGACGAGACCATCGAGGCGCGCCAGCGCGACATCGCCGAGCGGCACGGTTTCGAAATGACCGACCACAATCTGATTATCTACGGGGTCTGTTCGGACTGCCGTTAAGGCTATTTGGCCAGCGCCAACATCTCCCACGCATGGGCGCGGCTCTGGTCGGTGATCTCCACGCCGCCGAGCATGCGCGCGATCTCCTCCACCCGTCCATCCTTGTCCAGCGGCTCGACCCCGGTGCGGGTCTGTTCGCCGTCGCTCTGTTTCTGGATGCGGTAGTGGTGGTGGCCCTGGGAGGCGACCTGCGGCTGGTGGGTGACGCAGAGCACCTGACGGCTGGCGGCGAGGCTGCGCAGCTGACGCCCGACCATCTCGGCGACGCCGCCGCCCACACCCACATCCACCTCGTCGAAGATAAGGGTGGGGATCCCCTCCTGCCCGGCGGTGATCACGGCGATGGCCAGGCTGATACGCGAGAGCTCGCCGCCGGAGGCGACCTTGGCCAGCGGCCTGGGCGGTTGGCCGGGGTTGGCGCTCACCTGTAGCTCCACCGCCTCCAGGCCGTGGGCGCCGGGTTCCTCCAGCGGCTTGAGTTCGATCACCAGGCGGCCGCCGCCCATGCCCAGCTCCTGCATGTTGGCGCCGACCCGTTCGGCCAGCTCATTGGCGGCCTTTGCCCGAGCCTGGCTCAGTTTGGCGGCGCGCTGGTCGTAGTCGGCGCGGGCGGCGGTGATCTCCGCCTCCAGGCCGTCGAGTCGTTCGCCCGCCTGTTGCAGGGACTCCAGCTCATCGCTCAGTTCGAGGAGCAGGGCGGGCAGCTCCCCGGCGGGGCGCTGGTGCTTGCGCGAGAGTTCGTGGATCAGCCCCAGGCGCTCCTCCACCTCGGTCAGGCGTTGCGGGTCCAGCTCGATATGGTCCTGATAGTGGCGCAGCTCGGAGGCGGCCTCGGCGGCCTGGATCGCCGCTCCCTCCACCAGTTCGGCGGCGGCGCTCAGTTTGGGGTCGGTGGCGGCCAGCTCCTGCAACTCGGCCAGCGTGCGTTGCAGCAGGTCGGCCACCGCCCCCTCGTCCCCCTCGTAGAGCACCTGGGCGGCACGCTGCGCCCCCTCCATCAGCCGTCCGGCGTTGGCCAGGCGGGCGTGCTCCTCGTCCAGTTCGGCCAGTTCACCCTCGCCCAGGGCCAGCGACTCCAGCTCATCCACCTGATAGCGCAGCAGCTCCAGGCGGGCGTCGCGGTTGGCGGCGGCCCGGGTCAGTCGCTCCAGCTCCTTTTGCAGTTCGCGCCAGCGCTGGAAGGAATCGGCCACCGCGGTGGCCTCCTTGCCCAGGCCGCCGTAGGCGTCCAGCAGCTCGCGCTGAACCTCCTTGCGCAGCAGCGACTGGTGGGCGTGCTGGCCGTGGATGTCCACCAGCTGCTCGCCCAGCTCGCGCAACGCCTGCACCGGCATCGGCTGGCCGTTGATGTAGCCGCGCGAGCGGCCGTCGGCGCCGACAGTGCGGCGGATGATCACCTCGTCATCGGCCTCCAACTCACGCTCGGCCAGCCAGGCCAGGGGGCGGGGCAGGGCGGCGCAGTCAAAGGAGGCGCTGACCTCGGCGCGCTCGGCGCCGTGGCGCACCACGGCGGAGTCGGCGCGATCGCCCAGGGCCAGGCCGAGGGCGCCGAGGAGGATGGACTTGCCCGCGCCGGTCTCGCCGGTGAGTACGCTCATGCCCTCGCTCAGGTCGAGTTCCAGTGACTCAACCAGGGCGAAGTTCTTGATCAGCAGGTGTTTGAGCATCTGCCCCGGTTCAGCCCCAGTTGAGCTTTTCGCGCAGGATGTGGAAGTGGTCGTGGTCCACCGGGTGGATCAGGCGCACGGTGTCTTTCTTCTTGCGGATGCGCACCCGGTCGCCGTGTTGCAGCGTCTGGCTGATCTGGCCGTCGGAGGTGACCTGGGCACCGGCGTTGATATCCCCCAGCACCTCGATCTCGATCACCGTATCGCCGTCGACGACGATGGGGCGGTTGCTCATGGTGTGCGGGCAGATGGGCACCAGCACCACGGCGTTGAGGCAGGGCTGCATCAGCGGGCCGCCGCCGGAGAGGGCGTAGGCGGTGGAGCCGGTGGGGGTGGAGACGATCAGGCCGTCGGCGCGCAGGGTGTTGACGAAGGTGTCGTTGACGTGGGTGCGCACGGCGATCATGCGCGCCACCTCCGCCTTGTGCACGACGATGTCGTTGAAGGCGTCGCTCTCGCCGATCTGGGCGCCGTCGCGGTGGATGGTGCTGTGCAGCAGAAAGCGCTCCTCCTCGTTGAACTGACCAGCGAGGATCTCGTCCAGGCGCTGCTCCATCTCGTCGGGGGAGACATCGGTGAGAAAGCCCAGGTGGCCCATGTTGATGCCGAGGATGGCGATGTCGTGCGGGGCCAGGCTGCGGGCGGCGTTGAGCAGGGTGCCGTCACCGCCGAGGACGATGGCCAGGTCGCAGTGGCGACCGATCTCGTCGCGGCTGGAGGTTTTCAGGCCGTGTTCGGGCCACACCTCGGCGGTGGCCTCATCCAGATGGATCTCCAGCCCGCGCTGTTCGAGGTAGCTGCGCAGGGTGTGCAGGTGCTCGCCGACGCTGGTCTCGGCGTACTTGCCGATGATGCCGATGGTATTGAAAGCCTGGCTCATATTCCCCTCCAAAATATCGCCGCAAGTTACCACGTCGAGGGCTTGCCCGCCAAGCCGCACAAGGCGCTACGGGGGGGCTTAGCACTCGCGTTCTCGGAGTGCTAACATAGCGCTCCCAACCCGAGCGACTTTATTTCGGAAGCATGAGCGGCGAGCTACTGAACGAACGTGCCCAACACCTGCTGAAGGTACTGGTCGAGCGCTTTATTCGCGACGGCCAGCCGGTGGGCTCGCGCACCCTGGCCAAGGAGTCGGGGATGGCGCTGAGCCCGGCCACCATCCGCAACGTCATGGCCGACCTGGAGGAGTTGGGGCTGGTGGCCGCGCCGCACACCTCCGCCGGGCGGGTGCCGACGGTGCAGGGTTACCGCCTCTTCGTCGATAGCCTGCTCTCGGTGCAGCCGCTGGAGGCGCGCACCCTCGACTCCATGGAGCGCCAGATCGAGAGCCAGGCCGAGCCGCAGCGGATCCTCGCCGGGGCCAGCAGCATGCTCGCCGAACTCACCGCCATGGCCGGGGTGGTGATGCTGCCGCGTCGCGGCGACCTGTCGCTGCGGCGCCTGGAGTTCCTGCCGCTCTCCGATACCCGGGTGCTGGTGATCCTGGTGATCAGCGACAGCGAGGTGCAGAACCGCATCATCCACACCGAGCGTCGCTTCAGCGCCGCCGAGCTGCAACAGGCCGCCAACTATCTCAACCAGGCGCTGGCCGGAAAGCGCATGGGGCAGCTGCGCGAGACCCTGCTGCGGGAGATGGAGGAGGCGCGCCAGAGCATGAACCGGATGATGCTCGAGGCGATCCAGATGGCCGAGCAGACCTTCGCCGACGACGAGGCCTCGGGGCAGGGGGATTTCGTTCTCGCGGGCCAGACCCAGCTGATGGACTATGCCGAGATGGCTGACATGGGCCGCCTGCGTCAGTTGTTCGACGCCTTCAACCAGAAGCGCGACCTGCTGCAGCTGCTGGACCGCTCGCTCAGCGCCGAGTCGATGCAGATCTTCATCGGCAGCGAGTCGGGCTACGGCCCGCTCAGCGACTGCTCGGTGATCGCCGCCCCCTACTCGGTGAAGGGGGAGACCCTCGGGGTACTGGGGGTGATCGGCCCCACACGCATGAACTACCAGCGGGTGATCCCCATCGTCGATGTCACCGCGAAATTGTTGGGTGCGGCCTTGAATCCGCGCCAATAGCCCCAATCTTAGACGGGGAATGGATCACGGGTATAAGCCGTGGCGATAAAAAAGTTTTTGAAATTCAATTTGTTGGAGTAATTCAATGAGTGAAGAGCAGAACACCCCCGAGGAGGAGGTGTTGGAGGCCGCCGTGGCCGATGAGATCAGCGCTCACGGCGGAGAGCACGCCCAGGGCGAGCTGCGCGCCGAGCTGGAGCAGGCCCAGGCCCGGGCCGATGAGTACCGCGACCA
>JBFFSW010000054.1:0-7723 GCA_041572195.1 Thiohalomonadaceae bacterium
ATCGCCTTGCGCATGGCATCGAAGTTGGCGAGATAAAAATGCAGCGCGGCGTCGCGCCCCTCATCGAGGATCTTCGGCAGGGTGTAGCGGCAGTCCACCAGGTGGTCGCGAATGGCGCGCAGCTGGAACTCGATGCGCGAGCGGGGGAGGGTGGCGAGCATCGCCTCCCACTCGGGGCCGAGTTCACGGCCGACGGCGACCTCGCCCAGTTCATGCTCTCGCAGGGTCGCCAGCTCGTCGTCGGTCATGGCCTCCAGGGCGGCGTCGAAATCGCCTTTAAAGTTGTAACAGGCTGCGGCACGGGCGATGGCGCGCTCCTTGTCCTCACCGCCCCACTCCTCCAGCCGTTCCCAGATCATCCGTCGCAGCGATTCGCGGCGCAGGAATATGCTCTCGCCCAGGCTAAGGGCGGGCGGGGCGGTCAGTTCTCGGGCCAGCTCGCGGCCGCTGGTGTAGATAATGGCGCCGTCCTGCTCCTCGCGGCCCTCCAGCTCGGCGATAAAGAAGTGGGCCTTGGGTCCGCAGAGGCCGCCGCTGTAGATGAGGCCCGTACCCTCCAGGGCCTGGTTCAGGGGGGCGGTGTCGTAGGGGCCGTGCTCGGAGCCAGCATAATTGAGCGTACTGAACTCGGCCTCCTCCAGCGTTTCCCACTGCTGCTCGCGTGCGGTGATCCACTCGCCCAGCTGCTCTTTGGGCAGTCGCTCGGAGAAGCCCAGCCCGTGTTCCCAGCGAAAGAACTCGCGCATCTTCAGCAGGTAGATGCAGAGGGAGTAGTCGCGGGCGTGGCGGGCGTCGGAGATGGCGCAGTTGCGGCGTACCTGCTGGACCAGCTCATCGGTGGAGGGTGTCGATGGCATCATTTATCATTACCTAGTAATATACTGGGTCATTAAATCCTAGCACGAATCGTATGAGGTGAGCGGTGCGAGTCAGAAGTCGTTGGCACAACAAGAAGAAGCCCAAGTCGCTTGAGGAGCTGGCCGGGGTGCTGGCCTTTACCGCCTGGAAGGTGGGCAAGGAGACCGCCAACAAGATGTACAGCGCGGGCTTCAACTTCGAATCCAACGCCCAGCTGCTGGATGTGATCGGCGAGTTCTGCGCCTTTCTCATCCAGGTGGCCGACCGCATGGCCCACGAGCGTGGCATGAGCGACGAGGACCGTGCCCGTTTCGTGCAGAGCCTGGCCGTGCAGCTGGTGCGCACCATGGTCGACAACCGCACCGAGGAGCTGGGTGAGGGGGATTACGCCAACCCCTTCATCGAGATGCTCAACGAGCGCCTGGACGGCTACGCCGAGTACAAGTTTATCGGCGGCACCCCCTCCTACAACTTCCTGCGTCACCTGGGCGTGAGCGTGCACGCCGTCCTCGGCAGCGATGAGGGCGATAACAAGTGGGTGACCGAGCAGGTGATGGAGGTGGAGGCGCCGGAGTTGCTCAAGGCCTTCACCAAGGTGTTCAACGACCTCTTCGAGCAGAACGAGGCGGCCGCGGCCGAAGAGGGCTGATCCATCCTCCCTTGTGTGACCCAGGCCCGCCAATGGCGGGCCTTTTTTGTGTTAGCATTTCCGCTGTTTTGAAAGGGGGAAGGATGCGCGGACGATTTATCACCATCGAGGGTGGCGAGGGGGGCGGCAAGAGCACCAACCTGGCCCACGTTCGCGCGCGCCTGGAGTCGGCCGGTATCGAACTCATCGAGACCCGCGAGCCGGGCGGCACCGAGCTGGGCGAGCGTCTGCGCGCCCTGCTGCTGGAGCCGGGCCAGGCCCCCATCGGCGAGGACGCCGAGCTGCTGCTGATGTTCGCCGCCCGTGCCCAACACATCCAGCAGGTGATCGAACCGGCCCTGGCTGAAGGGCGCTGGGTGCTCTGCGACCGCTTCAGCGACGCCAGCTTCGCCTATCAGGGCGGCGGTCGCGGCATCGATAAGGGGCGCATCGCCATCCTCGCCGAGTGGGTGCAGCGCGGTCTTGAACCCGACCTCACCCTGCTGCTCGACCTGCCGGTGGAGCAGGGCATGGCCCGTGCCGGCAAGCGCGGTGCCCTGGACCGCTTCGAGCAGGAGGAGATGGCCTTCTTCGAGCGGGTGCGTGCCGCCTATCTTTCACTGGCCGAGGCCCAGCCCCAGCGTTTTCGCATCATCGACGCCTCGCCGGCGCTGCCCCAGGTGCAGGCCCAGATTGATTCCGTCCTCGACCACTTTCTGGAAGCCAATCGTTGAGCCTCTATCCCTGGCAGCAGCCCCTCTGGCAGCGCCTGCAGGCGAACATCCAGTCCGGGCGCCTGGCCCACGCCCTGCTCATCTCCGGCCTGCCGGGCATGGGCAAGCGCGAGCTGGCCGAGGAGCTGGCCCGGGCGCTGCTCTGCGAAAGCCCCCAGGCCGATGGCCATGCCTGCGGCCACTGCCGCTCCTGCACCCTCTACGCCGCCGGTAACCACCCGGACCTGATGCGGGTGGAGCCGGAGGAGGCGGGCAAGGCCATCGGCATCGACCGGGTGCGCCAGGTGGCCGGGTTCCAGAATCTCAGCGCTCAGTATGGCCGCCACCAGCTGGTGCTGATCCACCCGGCCGAGCGGATGAACGCCAACGCCGCCAACGCCCTGCTCAAGACCCTGGAGGAGCCCAGCGCAGGCACCGTGCTGCTGCTGGTCAGCGACCGCCCATCCAGTCTGCTGCCGACCATTCGCAGCCGCTGCCAGGCCTGGCCGCTGAGTATCACCCCCGCCGAGGCCGAGGGCTGGCTGCGCGGCCATCTCAATGAGCCCGAGCAGGCCCCGGCGCTACTGGCCCTGGCCGGTGGCGCGCCGCTGGCGGCGCTGGCCTTGCATGGGGGGGGGGTGATGGCGCTACGCGCCGAGGCCTTCGAGCGCTGGGCGGGCCTGCGCGAAAACCCGGCCGGGGCCGATCCGCTGGCATTGGCCGCCGACTGGGCCAAGAGCAACCCGGCACGCCTGCTGGGCTGGCTCTACGGCTGGTGCGGCGACCTGTTGCGAATCAAGCGCGCCCCCGGTGCCGCGCCGTTGCACAACCCCGATCTGGCCGAGCGTTTGCAGGCCCTGGCGAACGGGTTAGACTTAGAGGCGCTGCTGCGCACACTGGATCGTACCGAGCTGGCCCTGAGCCGTGTCGAGGGGCAGTTGAACAAGCAGATGATGTTCGAGGAGCTGCTGTTGGCCTGGTCGATGGAACGGGCCGCCGCTTAATTAAGGAGACGGATAATGCTGTCGCTGACCATAAAAGATAAGAGCGCGCTCTACGCCGCCTACATGCCCTTCGTCAAGAACGGTGGGCTGTTCATCCCCACCAACAAGAGCTACAAGCTCGGCAGCGAGGTGTTCATGCTGCTTACGCTGATGGAGGAGAAGGAGAAGCTGCCGGTGGCGGGCAAGGTGGTCTGGGTCACCCCCATGGGCGCCCAGGGGAACCGCGCCGCCGGTATCGGTGTGCAGATCAGTCCCCAGGACAACGGCACCACCCGCGACAAGATCGAGACCTATCTGGCCGGTGCGCTGAAGTCCGACCGCCAGACCCACACCATGTAACTCGGCGGCCCAGGCCGCCCATCCCCCCTATGTCTATCAAACTCACCGATTCCCACTGCCACCTCGACCGCCTCGTCCACCGGGAGGGGGAGGGGCTGGATGACGCCCTGGCCCGTGCCGCCGAGCAGGGGGTGGAGCGCTTTCTCTGTGTTGCCATCAGCCGCGAGAACCAGCAGGCGGTGCTGGAGCAGGCCGAGGGCCACGAAAGCATCTACGCCAGCGTCGGTGCCCACCCCAACGAGCGGGAGGGGGCGGAGTACACGGTCGAGGAGCTGACGGCTTTAGCCGACCACCCCAAGGTGCTGGCGGTGGGCGAGACCGGCCTGGACTATTTCCGTAGCGAGGGGGATCTGGAGTGGCAGCGGGATCGCTTTCGCGTGCACATCGCCGCCGCGAAGGCCGCTGATAAGCCGCTCATCATCCACTGCCGGGAGGCGCGCGCCGATACCCTGAAGGTGCTGGCGGAGGAGGGGGCCGATGCCGTCGGCGGGGTGATGCACTGCTTCGTCGAGGACCAGGCCACCGCCGAGGCGGCGATGGAGATGGGTTTCTACATCTCCTTCTCCGGCATCCTCACCTTCAACAGCGCCGCCGACCTGCGCGAGGTGGCCAGGCGCATCCCCGATGATCGCCTGCTGGTGGAGACCGACGCCCCCTATCTGGCGCCGGTGCCGCACCGCGGCAAGCCCAACGAGCCAGCCTACGTGCGTCACGTGGCCGACTGCCTGGCGGAGTTGCGTGGGGTGAGCGTGGAGGTGATCGCCGAGCAGACCGAGGCGAATTTCGAGCGTTTGTTTCTTTAACCGGCGCTCTGCTGCTTCTTCAGGGCCATCAGCCCGCCCTCGAGGGTGATGGCGTCGAAGCCGCGCTCGGTGAGCAGGTAGGTGGCCGAGGCGCTGCGGCGGCCGGTGTCGCAGTAGACGATGTACTTGCGTGAGCTGTCCAGGGCCTTGGCCTTGATGCGCAGCAGGTAGAGCGGGATGTTGACGCTGCCGCGGATGGCCACGTGCTTGTGCTCGCTCTCGGTGCGTACGTCCAGCCACACGGCGTTTTCATCCTTGGCCAGCTGCTGCGCCTCGGGATACTGCACGGTCTTCATCACCGGGGCCTTGAGCAGCTCCTCGAAATCCTTCTTCGCCAGACGCATCAGCGAACCGTCGCTGAGCATGGTGACGTTGGCGTTGCGCTTGGCGCCGGAGATGAGCGCCTCCTCGCCGAAGCCGGTGCCCGACTCCAACTCCGCCAGTTTGATCTCCTTGCCGCTCTTGGCGGTGTGGGTGACCACGGCGCGCCCGGACTTGATGTAGTAGTAGTAATCGCCGTCCTCACCCTGGCTGATCACCACATCCCCCTCCCGGACCGGCACCGCCTCCATGCGCATGAATACCGCCTGGATGTTGCCCGAGGGGATGCGGTGGAAGATCTGCGAGCGCAGCATGTTGGTCATCCAGTCCCCTTCGTCCTCGTTCTCATCACCGACCTCATCGACCATCAATCCAGCGTTCTGGTCCCAGGTGAGGAGGATGTCGAGCAGGTCGTTGTCGATGCGGACGAAGGTGATGTCGCTCTTGGCGATGGCGGTGCAGAGGCGGGGACGGTTGTGGTCCAGCGGGAAACGCGACTGCGGCGTGCCGCCGCTGACCATCTTGTCGGTGCCGGGGCCGCTGGTGAGCACCAGATCGCCGGAGAGCAGGTAGAAGGAGTAGTTGTCCTCCTGACCCTGCTTGAACAGCAGCTTACCCTTGGGCAGGCTCTCGATGAAGGTCTTGCCCGCCAGGTCCTGCATGTTGTCCTCGGTCAGATCGGTTACCGGAACCAGGTGGCGGATCTGTTGGACACTGACGTGCTGTTTCGCTGAGCTCATTTCCGTTGTAGTAACTAATTGAATAGTCGACGCTTCTGACGCGGAAGGACAATCGTACCACTGCGCACCGGCCTGAACAATCGCAATTATTGATTTAACACACTTTAAGTGTGAAGCGTATCACATTGTAAATAAAGGACATTGTCCCTTATTTGGCCAGAGCAACCAGTAGCGCCTTATCAAGTTTTTTTCGGGGCGTGTAGAAGTGAGGCGAAAAGCGCACGCCGCCGCCGCGCAGGGCGCAGAAGACCCCGTGCTCCTGAAGCCGCGCGTGCAGCTCGGCGGCGTCCAGGTCCCTGCGGCGGAAGGTGACGATGCCGGAGCGTGGCGAGCGGCTCAGCAGCTCGATTGTGGGCTCAGTCCCCAGGCTTTCGAGCATGTGGCGGCTGTTCTCCAGCACCCGTCGCTCCACCTCATCCATCCCCAGCTCCTCCAGCAGCGACAGCGAGGCCTCCAGGGCGTGAATCGCCAGCATGTTGGGGCTGCCGGGCTCGAAACGGCGGGCCGAGGCGGCGGGTTGCCACTCGCGGCGGTCGAAATCGCCCACGTGCTCCAGCATGTGCCAGCCGAACTGGCGTAGACGTAGCGTAGCCAGGTGCTCGGGGGCGCAGTAGAAGAGGCCCAGCCCCTCGGGTCCCATCATCCATTTGTGGCCGTCGGCCATGATGAAATCGGCACCCCAGGCCTGAACGTCGCTCTGGATGGCGCCCACCGACTGGATAGCGTCGACGCAGAGCAGGATCCCGCGCTGACGGCAGAAACGCCCGATTCGTGGGATATCTAGGGCAAGACCATCGGCGTACTGCACCGAGCTGACGGCGATCAGGCGGGTGTTGTCGTCGCAGCGGTCGAACAGGGCCTGTTCCGGGTCCTCGGCCGAGGTGATCGGCGCCTGACGCAGGGATACCCCCTGATCGGCCAGCGACTCCCAGACGACGCGGTTGGAGGGGAACTCGTTGTCGCCTCCGACGATGTTATCGCCATCGTTCCAGTTCAGCCCATGGGCGACGATGGAGAGTGCCTCGGAGGTGTTCTTGACCAGGGCGATGGTCTCGGCGCCGGGGGCGTTGATCAGCCGAGCCAGGCGTTCACGCAGGCGGTTCTCGACCTTAAGCCAATCCAGATAGGCCAGCGAGCCGCGACGCATGTTCTCATCGGCGAACGAGGCGACGGCCTCGGCGGCACGTCGTGGCCACGGCGAGACCGCCGCGTGGTTGAGGTGGATCAGCTCATCGTCCAGGGGAAACTCGTGGGCCAGGTCCGGCATGGGGAGAGTGCCTTAAGTGACTGATATGGTGAGAGCAATGGTCACACAGCCCCACGCCTACCGCAAATCATAATGCGCATAATGTATATTATGTAAAGTATGGTAGCGGTGAATCGATGGCTGTTATTCAATACCCGCCAACCTCTGCTGTTGGCGGACATAGGCAATGATGTGCGCGGTCTCCTCCGGGTTGATGCCGGGGATCGGTGGCATCGGCCCAAAGCGCCAGTGGTGCGGACGCACGCCGCGCTGTATGGCGACATGGAACATCACGTCGGCATGGTGATCCGGACGATAGATGCGATGGACCAGTGGTGGGCCTCCACGTCCACCCCTCTCAAGGTCGTTGCCATGACAGCGGGCGCAGGCCTGGCGGTAGAGCGTCTCGCCCATGGATGGATCGGCGATAAAGTCAGTGGCGGGGAGTACAGGCTCCCAGGCGTGGGCCTGTAGTGACATGCTGGCAAGGAGAGATAAGGTGACGAGTCGCATGCCTTAAGAGTAGACCTGTCGGAGCCATCTATCGAGTCGAGGAACTATCACCGCTGAGAACCACGGTCTTAATCTCCCCGGGCTGCGCCATCGGCCCCATCTTCACCCTGATGTAGTTGCCGGTCTGTCCCCAGCCACCCTTCTCGACCAGCACCTGATGCGGCTTGCCGAGCTGTGAGGCGATAAAGGCGCGGCGCTGCTCCTCACCGAGCTGGCGGAGGATGGCGGCCCGGCGCTTCTTCTCAGCCGTCTCCAGCTGTCCGGGCAGTCGTGCCGCGGGGGTGCCTTCGCGCGGGGAGAAGGGAAAGACGTGTAGTGCGGCGAAGCCGATGGCACGTACCATCGTCAGGGTTTCCTCGAATTCAGCCTCACCCTCCCCCGGGAATCCGACGATAAGGTCCGTAGTGAAGGCGCTGTCGGGGCGCACGGCGCGGGCCTGCTGGACGATACGGTGGATCGCCTCAAGGCCGTGGCCGCGCTGCATCGCCATGAGGATGGCGGGGGAGCCGCTCTGGATGGAGAGGTGCAGGTGGTCGCAGATGCGCTCGTCGGCGTAGA
>JBFFSW010000055.1:0-7467 GCA_041572195.1 Thiohalomonadaceae bacterium
GGGACCTTGGCATCGACCTCCTTCACCGCGGCAATGATGCCCTCGGCGATGAGGTCGCAGCGGACAATGCCGCCGAAGATGTTGACCAGAATGGCCTCCACCTTCTCGTCGGAGAGGATCAGCTTGAAGGCCTCGGCCACCTTCTCGGCGGTGGTGCCGCCACCGACGTCGAGGAAGTTGGCCGGCTCACCGCCGTGCAGCTTGATCAGGTCCATGGTGGCCATCGCCAGCCCGGCGCCGTTGACCATGCAGCCGATGCTGCCGTCCAGGCGCACGTAGTTGAGGCCGTGCTGCTGGGCGCGGTATTCACGCTCGTCCTCCTGGCTGGGGTCGCGCAGTTCGGCCATCTGCGGCTGGCGGTAGAGGGCGGTGTCGTCGATATTGACCTTGGCGTCCAGGGCCATCAGGTGACCCTCGCCGGTCACCACCAGCGGGTTGATCTCCACCAGCGAGGCGTCGCGCTCGCCGAAGAGCTTGCACAGGGCCATCATGATGGCGCCCAGCTCGCGCACCTGGGTCCCCTCCAGGCCGAGGGCGAAGGCCACCTGGCGGGTCTGGTAGGGCTGCAGGCCGACGGTGGGGTCGACGCTGACGGTGACGATTTGCTCCGGGGTCTTGGCGGCCACCTCCTCGATATCCATGCCACCGGCGCTGGAGGCCATGATCACCACCCGCTCGCTGGCGCGGTCCACCACCATGCTCAGATAGAGTTCGCGGGCAATGTCGCCGACGCTCTCGATCAGCACCTGGTTGACCGGCTGCCCCTCGGCGCCGGACTGGTGGGTGACCAGGCGGCTGCCGAGCAGGGCATCGGCGGTGGACTTGAGCTCGTCCAGCCCCTCCACCAGCTTCACCCCGCCCGCCTTGCCGCGGCCCCCGGCGTGCACCTGGGCCTTGACCACCCAGCGACCGCCACCCAGGGCCTGGGCGGCGTGCTCCGCCTCCACCAGCGAGCTGGCGACACGCGATTCGGGCACCGCGATGCCGTACTCGGCAAACAGCCCCTTGGCCTGATGTTCATGCAGATTCATGGCAACCTTTTCTTCTCTTTGCGCCGATTGTGGACGCTATTTTGTAGCAAAGCGTCGGGGCGCGCAAAAGCGGCGTTTGGCCGGGCCGTCGGCGACCGATACAATATGACCCCATGAACCTGTTCCGACTGCTCATCCTCGCCGCCGTGGTACTGATCGGTTACCGCCTGATCAGCTCCGCGCTGGAGCGTCGGCGCATCGAGCGCACACGGCGTGATGGCGGCGACGGCGGTCCCAGCGTCCGCTGTGCCCACTGTGGCCTCAATCTGCCCGAGGCGGAGGCGCTCCGCCACCACGGACGTTTCTACTGCAGCGCAGAGCACCGCGATCAGGGGGAGAGATGAATCCCACGCTGGAGACCCCGCTGGAAGAGGACGCGCGCTGGCAACCGCTACGCTTCTTCAACCTCTACCGCCTGGTGCTCGCCAGCCTCTTCCTGATGCTGACCCGCCTCGATGAGCTGCCACCGCCGCTCGGCGCCCGCGACCCGGAGCTGTTCGGCCAGGTCACCATCGTCTACCTCTGTTTCTCCCTGGCCACCATCTACACCCTGCACCACCAGCGCCCCGGCTTTCTGTTGCAGCTCTACAGCGTGGTGTTCACCGATATCGTGCTGCTGACCCTGCTGATGCACGCCAGCGGCGGGGTCACCAGCGGCCTGGGAATGTTGCTTGTGGTGAGCGTCGCCAACGGCAGCATGATCAGCGCCGAGCGGGTGGCCGGGCTGTTCGCCGCCCTGGCCACCATCGCCGTACTGCTGGAGCAGACCTACGCCCAGCTATGGCTGCCCGGCAGCGAGTTCCGCTTCCCCCAGGCGGGGCTGCTCGGCGCCACCCTCTTCGCCACCGCGGTGCTGGCCCACGTGCTGGCCCGCCGCGCCCGTCGCAGCGAGGCCCTGGCGCGCCAGCGTGGGCTAGACCTGGAGAACATGGCCCAGCTCACCGACCACGTCATCCAGCGCATGCTCACCGGCGTGATTGCGGTCAACAACGAGGGGGGCATCCGTCTGGCCAACCTCGCCGCCCTGGACCTGCTGGGGGCCCACACCGACAGCCACCCCGTGAAACTGGAGCAGCTCTCCTTTCACCTGCGCGAGGCGCTGCAACGCTGGCGCCGTAGCGGCGAGAAACCCGCCACATTCATCACCGCCAACGGCCGCCGCCTGCTGCCGCGCTTCATGGGCCTGGGCCACAGCCGTCGCGAGGGCACCCTGATCTTCCTTGAGGACGCCGAGCGCACCACACGCCAGGCGCAGCAGCTCAAGCTCGCCTCCCTAGGGCGCCTCACCGCCGGTATCGCCCACGAGATCCGCAACCCGTTGGCGGCCATCAGCCACGCCGGTGAGTTGCTGGGCGAATCGCCGCAGCTGGATGAGGGGGACCGCCGCCTGGGCGAGATCATCGTCAATCAGTCGCAGCGGATAAACCGCATCATCGAGGATGTGCTGCAACTGGGCCGCCGCGACCGCTCGCGGCCGGAGCTGTTTGAGCTCAGCCTCTGGCTACACCACTTCGAGGAGGAGTTCCGCCAGATCAACGCCCTGGAAGCGGGAGAGATCATCATCGAGGTGGAGGGTCTCTCACCGGAGGTCCGCATCGACCGCAGCCATCTGGAGCAGATCCTCACCAACCTCTGCCAGAACGCCCTGCGCCACTCCCCCGAGGCGGGGCCGGAGGGCTGTCGTCTGCGCATCAGCTGCGGGGTAGACACCCGCCATCACCCCTATCTGGAGCTGCGCGACTACGGCCCGGGGGTGGACGAGGAAACCCAACAGCACCTGTTTGAACCCTTCTTCACCACCGAGAGCGGCGGCACCGGCCTGGGGCTCTACATCTCCCGCGAGCTGGCCGAGTGTAACCACGCGCAGCTGGAGTACCGCCATGGCGATGAGCCCGGCGGCCGCTTCCGCCTCACCTTCGCCGACCCGCAACAACAGTTCGAGTGATATGAACGAGAGCAAACAACCCCTGGCCCTGATCGTCGACGACGAGGCGGATATCCGCGAACTGCTGGCACTGACCCTCAAGCGCATGCAGGTCGACAGCCTCGCCGCCGAGACCCTGGCCGAGGCCCGCTCCCTGCTCGAGGACAACCGCTTCGACCTCTGTCTCACCGACATGCGCCTGCCCGACGGAAACGGCATCGAGCTGGTGCGCCACATCCAGCAGGAGCATCCACAGCTGCCGGTGGCGATGATCAGCGCCCACGGCAACATGGACAGCGCCATCGAGGCGCTCAAGGCCGGGGCCTTCGACTTCATCTCCAAGCCGGTGGAGCTACAGGCCCTGCGCGAGCTGGTGCAGAGCGCCCTGCTGCTGGGGGATACCTGCGGCTGCGACGAGGACGACGGCTGCCGACGGCTGCTGGGGCGCTCGGCGGTGATCGACCAGATCCGCCAGACCATCGCCAAGCTGGCCCGCAGCCAGGCACCGGTCTACATCAGCGGCGAGTCGGGCAGCGGTAAGGAGCTGGTGGCGCGCCTGATCCACGAGCAGGGGGCCCGGCGCAACGGCCCCTTCATCGCCGTCAACTGCGGCGCCATCCCCTCGGAGCTGATGGAGAGCGAGCTGTTCGGCCACAAGAAGGGCAGCTTCACCGGCGCCAACGCCGACAAGGAGGGCCTGTTCCAGGCGGCCAACGGCGGCACCCTGTTCCTCGACGAGGTGGCCGACCTGCCGCTGGCGATGCAGGTGAAGCTGTTGCGCGCGATACAGGAGAAGGCGGTGCGCGCCATCGGCGCCCGCCAGGAGGACCACGTCGACGTGCGCATCCTCAGCGCCACCCACAAGGACCTGGCGGCGCTGGTGGCCGAGGGGGCCTTCCGTGAGGACCTCTTCTACCGCATCAACGTCATCGAGTTGCACCTGCCCGCCCTGCGCGAGCGACGTGAGGACATCCCCCTGCTCATCGAGCACATGCTGGGCAAGCTGATGAGCGAAATGGGGCTGAGCCAGCCCCCGCGCCTCTCCGAACAGGCCGGGGCGGCGCTGCTGGGGTACGACTTCCCCGGCAACGTGCGTGAGCTGGAGAACATTCTGGAGCGCGCCCTCACTCTCTATGAGGGCGATCACATCGATGCCGGGGACCTGGGGCTGCGCGGGGTCGAGGAGCCCGTGGCAAAGGCGGTGGCCGAGCCCGCTCGTGAGGTAGCCGAAGCCGATGATGAACCCTGGGAGGCGGTTCAACGCCAGGGGATCGAGGCCTACCTTGAAGGGGTGGAGCGACGCCTGCTGGCCCGTGCCCTGGAGGAGAGCCGCTACAACAAGACCGCCGCCGCCGCCCTGCTGGGGATCAGCTTCCGCGCCTTTCGCTATCGGCTGAAGAAGCTAGGGCTGGATTAAGGCCCCTTCCATGCGGAAGCGGTAACGCCCCTCGGCGTCGGGGGCGCCAAGGAAGGCCAGCCCCTGTTTGAGCATCGGCTCGGCGGAGTCACGCGCCGCCAGCTTCAGATCGAGGACATAGCCCCCCTCCCCGTTCAGCTCCAGGCCACCCTCCAGGCGCAGCGGCCCACCGGCGTCGGCGAAGCGACCCTCGCGCCCCTCCAGTTGCAGGCTCAAGTCCCCCAGCGACAGCGGCTGAGGCATCCCGGCCCCGGCCCCCAGCCAGTTGAGCCGCCCGTGGGCACGCGGCCCCTCGCCATCCAGCACCAGCTCATCGAAGAAGAAGCGCAGCCGCCCATCCACCGCCACCGGCAGGGCGGCCAGTTGCGGCGACTGCCCCTTGAGGGCGGGCCACAGGCGGGAGAGCTCCAGTTCACCCTCCAGTCCGCTCAGGCGCCAGTCATCCACATCGCCCCAGCGTAGCGCGCCGAACAGATATTCGCCGTCGCGGTTGATCTCGAAGCCCAGGCGCGCCTCGGCCAGGAGCAACGCCCATGGGGAGAGGCGCCAACGCAGGGAACCCAGGGATTGGCCGCGCACCACCAACTGTTGGGCGCGTCCCTCCCAAACCGAGCCCTCCACCCCGTGCAGGCTCACCCCGCCGGGCAGCGGCCCGCTCCAGGCGAGCAGATGGCCCGCGGGCAGGCTGGACGCCAGGGAGAAGAGCAGCGCCAGGAGGAAGAACAGCGCGTAGTAGAGGCGTTGACGCATCAGGGGCGCTCCAGCGACAGCCGTGCCTTGACCCGCCCCGGATCCTGCGGCTCGATGACCAGCGAGGAGACCTTCACGCCGCTATCGCGCTCCAGGGATTCCAGCCACGGCAACAGGGCGTCGAACTCCACCTGCTCCAGCCACACCCGCACCCCGCTCTGGCCGTCGGGCTGTACCCGCTTGAGGGCCTCGCCCAGCCCCTGGCGGCGGGCGCTGCCATCGACCAGGGTCAACAGCGGGGTCTCGGCGCCGGTGCTGCCACGGGGCGTCGCCCCGCCGCCGCGCAGGCGCTGCATCTCGACCGCCGCGCCGCGCATCCAGCCCAGCAGCTCGCGTTGCAGCTCGATATCCTGATCGAGGCGCTCACGCTCGTTCTGGTAGGGCTCCAGCAGCAGCAGATAGAAGAGGGTCGTCACCACCGCGGCGACGCCGAGGATCAACATCCAGCGCTCGCGCGGCATCAGGTTCTGCCAGTAGCTGCGAATCATGCCCCACCCCCTCGGATGGCGATGCGGCTCTCCACCCGACTGCCGCTGGAAGTGGCGCTGATGGTCTCCACCTGGAGCCCGGCCGCGCCCAGGGCCGCCTTGAGTTTGTCCAGGCTGGGCAGGTCGTTGAGCTTGAGGTCCAGCTCCATCGCCCCCTGTTTGTAGCGCAGGGCGCGCAGTTCCAGCCCCTGCTGGCGCTGGAGCAGCGGTCCAGCAACGGCAAGCAGGCGGGCGAAGCCCGCACCACCGCCGCCGCGCAGCTCATCCAGGACCGCCTCCATCAGCCGCCGCTCCTGGCCGATCACCAGGCGACGACCGGGCATGGCCTGGGTGAAGAGCTGTTCGATCTCCGCCTGCAGGCGCTGCTGCTCCGACTCCAGGCGGCTCAGTTCATGGATCGCCAGCCCACCCTGGAGCAGCAACCAGATAGCGGCCATGGCCGCCGCCGCGCGCCAGGGACGCCACAGCTTACCCAGGCGCTCGCTACGGCTGTACTTGCCCTGCAACAGATTGATGGCCGGAGCGGCGGCCAGCCCGCGGGCAAAGAGCTCCAGCGGCTCCACCTCGCCGTGGTCGGTCACCTCGATATCGTTCAGGGGTGGGGCATCCACACCAGGGGCGCGATAGAGGTCCAGCGCCACCCCTTCCGCCTCGCGCAGGGCCAGCGCCAGCAGCGCGGGCAGGTCGGCCAGGGGCAGACGCCAACCCTGCGTCGCGCCGCTGCGCAGCAGCGCGCCGTCGGCCTCCAGCAGCAGACTCCAGCGCCCCTCGTTTAGCGGCAGGGCCAGATAATCGGGAAGCAGGGCGGAGGCCTCCAGCGAGGCCTCGCCGAGACGGGTGTGCCACTCTTCCATCCGCGAGCTGGCCACCACCGCCACCGGCCAGTGGTCCTCGGCGTCGGCCGCCTCACCGAGGGCGAAGTGCTGACTATCAACCTCGGCGGCCAGCTGCTCCTCCATGGCATAGGGGAGCGCGCGCAGCAGGCGGCTGCGCTGCTTGCCGGGCAGATTCACCCTCGCGCTGAGCACCTCGGCGCCGGGCACCAGCACCCGTGCACGGGTCTCGCCCGCGCGCAGCGCCGCCTCGCTCAGCTGCCCCTCGCCCGTCTCGCCGCGCAGGCGCCAGCGCACCGGGGCGTCGGCCTCGGCGAGTCGCAGCAGAAAGCTCCCCTGGTCGTTCAAGATCTACCTTTCCCTTTTATCGTTCTCATCACCCCTCACCCAGCCGTCGCCATAGCGCTCGGCAATTGCCATCGGCATCGCGGTGAAGAAGTACGGCGAAGCGCATACGGTTGCGTCCCAGCGCTACCTCCGCGCCTACCTTAAAGTAATTGGAGGCGATGTCCAGTCCCTGGGGGTCGAGCGCCAGCCCCGCCAGCGCCTGATGTTGGAGGAACTCATCGAGCTTGGCATAACCCGTCTCGCCGCGGTCGGCGATGAGGGTTTCCGCCCCCCCCTGGTCCAGCCCCTCGACCAGCGCCATCAACACCTCCACCCCCGCCTCGTTAACGTTAATGGCGCTGCCCACCGGCAGGGCACTGACGTGCGGCAACAGGGTCTCGACGACCTCGGCATCGAAGCCCTTGATCAGGCGCAGCTCACTGACATCGGCCAGTGGCCCGTCGGCGCTGCGGTAGGGTAGTTCCAGGCTTAAATAATCCACCGACTCGGCGCCGCCGGGACGACTATCCGGGTCCTCATCCATCCAGTCGATGAGGGCGTTGGCCAGCGCCGGGTCCAGCTTCAGAACACCCAGCAGACGCTGGAAGCGTTCCAGCTGCACGCTGTTGACCTGAGCACCGTTGAGCAGGTTGTTGAGATTGAAACGCCCCGACATGGACTCCACCCGCCCGGCCAC
>JBFFSW010000056.1:0-7415 GCA_041572195.1 Thiohalomonadaceae bacterium
CGGACACCATATCGCCGCCGCCCTGGTCGGCACCTTCCTCGGCATCCTCCTGGCCTATGGCTTCGTTGGCCCCATCGCCAGCGCCATTGGTTCCCAGGTAGAGGAGGAGGGTAAGTTCTTTGAGTGCATCAAGGTGAGCATCCTCGCCACCCTCAACGGTTATACCCCGCAGGTGGCGGTGGAGTTCGGTCGCAAGGCGTTGCCGAGTAAGGTGCGCCCTGGCTTCTACGAGCTCGAAGATCACATCAAGAACAACAAGTAAGGCCCCGCGCCGATGCCCGCCGACGAGAAAAAACAAGCGATTATCGTCAAGAAGATCAAGAAGGGCGGTGGCGGCCACCACGGCGGCGCCTGGAAGGTGGCCTATGCCGACTTCGTCACCGCGATGATGGCCTTCTTCCTGCTGATGTGGCTGCTGGGCAACACCAGTGAGGATACCCGTTCGGCCATCTCCGAGCAGTTCACCATCCCCGACGCGGCCATCGTCGGTCCCGGCGGCGCTAGCACCAGCATGATCGACTTCGGCGGCTCCATGGACGTACCGCGCAGCCACGGTGACCCGACCCACCAGCAGAGCGACGTCGAAGAGCTCGCCGATGAGATCCAGGAGCAGGCCCGGCTGGATGAGCTGATGCGCGAGATCCTCGAGCAGATCGAATCCAACCCCACCCTCAAGGACTTCAAGGACCAGCTCAAGCTGGATATCACCAGCGAGGGGCTGCGCATCCAGATCGTCGATGCCGAGAAGCGCCCCATGTTCGACCTCGGCAGCGCCCACCTGAAGTGGTACACCAAGGAGATCCTGCACGTGCTGGCCAAGATCATCGAGCAGGTGCCCAACCACATCTCGGTCACCGGCCACACCGACGCCGCGCGCTTCTACCCCGACGAGGAACGCGAATACTCCAACTGGGAGCTCTCCGCCGATCGCGCCAACGCCGCCCGTCGCGAGTTGTTGCACGGCGGGCTCAAGGAGGAGAAGACCGGACGGGTGGTCGGCCTGGCCGACTCGGTGCTGTTCGACAAGGAGAATCCGCTGGCGCCGGTCAACCGCCGCATCAGCATCATCGTCCTCAACCGCGCCACCGAAAAGGCCATCGGCCTGGAGAAACTGGAGGAGGAGAAGCCTGCTGAACCGGCCCCCCAGGTCGATGGCCCCATCCCCCTGGACCAGCTCTTCGCCCCGCTCGACGAGCAGCCGCCAGCGCTGGAGGACGAAGGTATGGACCCCGCCCTGGCCGATGAGCTGCTGCGCGCCCTGCAGGCCGAGCCGGGTAATGAGTTCGTGGAGTAGGGCTCAGCCCTCCGGTCCGCCCCGCTCGCGCTCTGCGCGCAGCTCCTCCTCCATCGCCTCGGCCAGGCCGAGGAAACTCTCGAAGCGTTGCGGCGCCACCTCGCCGTCCTCCACCGCCGCGCGCAGGGCGCAGCCCGGCTCCTCCAGGTGACGGCAGTCGCGGAAGCGGCAGTGGCCCAGGTGTGGGGCCAGCTCGCGGAAGCCCGCGGCCAGCTCGGCGCGTGGCATGGCCCAGAGGCGGAAGTCGCGCACCCCGGGGGAGTCGATGATGCTGCCGCCGTGGGGCAGGTGGTAGAGGCGCGAGGCGCTGGTGGTGTGGCGGCCCAGGCGGCTCTGCTCGGAGAGCGCGCCGACGGCGGCATCCACCTCCGGCATCAGGGCGTTGACCAGAGATGATTTACCCACCCCCGACTGGCCGACGAAGACGCTGACCCGCTCGCGCAGCCGCTCGATGAGGGCGTCCAGGCCGTGGCCCTGCTTGCAGCTAGCGAAGAGGGTGGGGTAGCCGAGGGACTCGTAGTAGCCGATCTCCGCCTCCGCCTGCTCGCGGTTGTGCTCATCCAGCAGGTCCGCCTTGTTGAACAGCAGCACCGCCTGGATGGCGTTGGCCTCGGCGGCCACCAGGTATTGGTCGATGAGCTCTCCGGAGTAGCGCGGTTCGGGGGCGGCGACGACGATGATCTGATCGATGTTGGCCGCCAGCGGCTTGCTCTGGCCGTGGATGTCGCGGCGCACCAGCAGGCTCTCTCGCGGCGAGAGGGCGCTGACCACGCCCCCCTCACGCCCCGCCTGCCAGGTGATGCGATCCCCCACCACCAGCTGGCCGAGGTTCTGGCGGCTGAGGCAGCGGCGGCGCTCGCCGGCGGCGTCCTCTACCTCCAGGCTGTTGCCGTAGTTGCCGATGATGAGGCCCGGTTGCTCGGCCCCCAGCTCACCGCCCACCAGATCGCGCTCGGCGCGCGCCGCCTTGCGTTCGGCGCGCTGGCGTCGCTCCTGCTGGACCTTCTCCTGACGCCAGGCCTGGCGACGGTTGAGCTTGCGTTTGCTCAACTACTTGAACTGGTAGAAGTCGCGGTTGAGGTAGGCGACGATGTCGGCCAGCTCGTCATCGAACAGGCGCTTGCGCAGGTTCTGCGAACATCCGCGCACGCGCCGCTCCAGGGCGGGCAGGCTCTTCACCGAGGCCTTGTCGCCAACGTGGGTGGAGGTGTCGTGGCAGCCCTGGCAGTTGGCCTCGTAGAGCTGCTTGCCGTTATCGGCATCGGCGGCGTGGGCCGTGCCCGCCAGCAAGAGGAGGGCGGCGAGGAAGATTCTCATTATCGACTCCAGATCGTCTGTTTAGTTGGCCGACATTCTAGCCGAGAGGTGAGCGATGCGCACCGGCGCCGGCGGGTGAGAGTCGTGGAAGGCGGAGTGGAGCGGGTCCGGGGTGAGGCTGCTGGCGTTCTCACGGTAGAGCCTGACCAGGGCGCTGATCAGGTGTTCGGCGGAGCTCTGCTCGGCGGCGTAGTCGTCCGCCTCGAACTCGTGACGGCGCGAGGAGGCGACCATCAGCGGCTGCAGGAAGACCCCCAGCAGCGGCGCGCAGAGGATGAACAGGGTCAGGGCCATGTAGTCGGAACCGTGGCTGACGCCGAGGCCGTAGTAGAAGCCGAACCAGCCACCGAGCCAGCCCAGCAGGGCCAGGGCGCCGAGGCTGATCGCCGCCATCACCAGCAGCCGCTTGGCGATGTGACGGCGGCGGAAGTGGCCCAGCTCGTGGGCCAGCACCGCCTCGATCTCATCGCCGTCGAGGCTCTGCAGCAGGGTGTCGAAGAAGACGATGCGCTTGTGGTTGCCGAGGCCGGAGAAGTAGGCGTTGCCGTGGCTGGAGCGGCGCGAGCCGTCCATCACGAAGATACCGTCGCTGGCGAAGCCGCAGCGCTCCAGCAGCTGCTCGATGCGCCCGCGCAGCTCGCCCTCCTCCAGCGGCTGGAACTTGTTGAACAGCGGGGCGATGAAGCTGGGATAGGCCCACAGCATCAGCAGGGTGAAGCCGATCCACACCGCCCAGACGTAGAGCCACCACGCATCGCCCATCACCTGCATCAGCCACAGTACCAGCAGCAGCAGCGGGGTGCCGATAAGCAGGCTCAGCAGCAGCCCCTTGAAGAGGTCGGCGACAAACAGGCGCGGCGTGGTTTTATTGAAGCCGAAGCGGGCCTCCAGGCGGAAGGTGCGGTAGAGGCCGAAGGGCAGCTCCAGCAGCGAGCCGATGATGAAGAAGCTGAGCATGAAGCCGGTGCCGGTCCAGAGGTGTCGCCACTCCTCGCTCCACAGTCCCAGCGAGCGCCAGAGGCCATCGAGCAGGTCCAGACCGCCGCCCAGGGTCCAGCCCAGCAGCAGCACGGCGCCGTAGACAAGCTCGATCATCCCCAGGCGGCTGCGGGCGATGGTGTAGTCGGCGGCCTTCTGGTGCTCCTCCAGGCTTACCTGGGCGGCGAAGGGCTCTGGCACCGCCGCGCGGTGGGCGCGCACGTGGCGGATCTGGCGCCAGCTCAGCCACAGCTGAAGGGCGGTGGCGAGGCTCAGCAGGAGGAGGAAGATCTGGGTAAACAACAACATTTCGATTCCGATTCGATTGGCGGCACGCGGCAGGGTAGCTTTTGCTAAAATGGCGGGTCAAGTCACAGGAGGAGGGGCAGCATGTCGCCGCACGCACATAATCTGATCTGGATCGATCTGGAGATGACCGGGCTGGAGCCGGACAGCGACCGCATTATCGAGATCGCCACCATCGTCACCGACGCCCAGCTTAACATCCTCGCCGAGGGGCCGGTGATCGCCGTGCACCAGAAGCAGGCGGTGCTGGACGGTATGGACGACTGGAACCAGAATCAGCACGGCGGTTCCGGGCTGGTGGCCAGGGTGCTGGCCAGCCGTCACGACGAGCGTGCCGCCGAGGAGGAGACCATCGCCTTCCTGCGTCAGTACGTCAACGCGGGCGATTCGCCCATGTGCGGCAACTCCATCTGCCAGGACCGCCGCTTCCTCGCCCGACACATGCCGGAGCTGGAGGCATTCTTCCACTACCGCAATCTGGATGTCTCCACCCTCAAGGAGCTGGCCCGACGCTGGCGCCCGGAGTTGCTGGAGGGGTTCAAGAAGAGCGGCGCGCACCTGGCGCTGGACGATATCCGCGACTCCATCACCGAGTTGCGCCACTACCGCGAGCACTTCCTGAAGTAAGCCACCGCGGAATACGAGGTCACACCACATGAAGGTCAATCTGCCGGTTACCGGGATCGAGCATCCGCTGGATGAGGATACGGTCATCATTTCGACCACCGACACCAAGGGGATCATCACCTCGGTGAACCCCGCCTTTGTCGAGATCAGCGGTTTCAGCGAAGAGGAGCTGCTGGGCAAGAATCACAACATCGTCCGCCACCCGGACATGCCCCCGGCCGGTTTCGCCGACCTCTGGGTCACCCTCAAGCAGGGCAAGCCGTGGATGGGCATCGTCAAGAACCGCTGCAAGAACGGAGACCACTACTGGGTGGACGCCTACGCCGCGCCCATCGTCGAGAACGGTGAGCTGGTCGGCTACCAGTCGGTGCGGGTCAAGCCGCGTGCTGAGCACGTGGCGCGGGCCGAGAAGCTCTACGATCGGGTCAACCGCGGCAAGAGCCTCAAGTTGCGCCTGCTGGACGTGCGCTTCTGCATCAAGGCGATGCTCAACCTCGGCGCCTTCTCCGCCCTGTTGCTGCTGCTGGCTAGCTTCTTCGGCGAGATGGATGGCTCCGCGGCCCTGATCCTGTGGCTGGCCTCGCTGCCGCTCGGTTACGGCGTTGCCCGCATCCTCGGCCGTCCCATGCTGCACGCCGCCGCCCAGGCCCGCGAGGTGGTGGACAACCCGCTGATGCAGACCGTCTACGCCGGGCGCACCGACGAGGTCGGCCAGGTGGAGACCGCCAACTGCATGCTGGAGGCGCGCCTGCGCACCATGGTCGGGCGCATCGACGGCTACGCCCTCAGCCTCACCGATGCCGCCAGCTCCTCCTCCGCGGTCGCCGAGCAGACCGCCCAGGGGGTGGAGGTGCAGCAGCAGGAGATGGAGCGCTTGGGCGATGCCCTGGTGCGTCTGGACGATATGACCATGGAGATGGCCGGGCTCACCGATAGCGCGGTTCAGGCCAGCGCCCATGCCGACGAGCACGCCTGGAAGGGGGCCAAGCTGGCCGAGGAGGCGATGGGTGACATCAGTCGCCTGACCGCTGAGATCGAGCGCGCCGCCGGGGTGATCGATCAGCTGAGCGAGAGTAGCCGCGGTATCGGCGGTGTGCTGGAGGTGATCAACGGCATCGCCGAGCAGACCAACCTACTGGCCCTCAACGCCGCCATCGAGGCGGCGCGTGCCGGAGAGGCCGGTCGCGGCTTCGCGGTGGTGGCCGACGAGGTGCGTACCCTGGCCTCGCGCACTCAGGCTTCCACCCAGGAGATCCGCGCGATGATCGAACGCCTGCAGGGCGGGGCGGCCGAGGCGGTGGCGGTGATGAAGCAGTCGCGCGACCACTCCGAGGCGGGGGTGACCCAGGTGCGTGACACCGTCGAGGCGTTGCGCGCCATCGCCGCCGAGGTCTCCACCATCAACGACATGATCAGCCAGATCGCCGACGGCACCCACACCCAGTCGGGGGTGAGTGCCGAGGTGCGCGCCATCATCGACGCCATCCGCGAGGTGGCGGCGCAGACCGAGGAGGGGGCGCAGCAGTCGGCCACCTCGGCCGGGGAGCTGTCGCGTCTGGCCCTGCAGCTGAACGTGCTGGTGCGTCAGTGCAGCCTGTAGGTGGCGGGTTTTCGTCGCCATCAGCCGGGGTATATCGGCAGGGTAATGTCAAACTCTTGTCGCATCCTCTCCTGGGTTGATGATAAAGCGCTTGATAATCAATAGGTTTTGTCGAAATAATGGCTGGCATGGATATTGCCTAGTCATGAATTAAGCAACGAATTGCCAAGGGTGTGAGAGAGCATGGCCGAAAAAGAAGAGTTGGACCTGGACGCCAAGCAGGGCTCCAACAAGAAAATGATCATCATCATCGCGGTGCTGGGCCTGTTGCTGGTTGGTGCCAGCGTCGCCCTCACCATCATGTTGATTGGCGGTGACAAGGGCGGTGAGGAGGAGGTGGTCGAGGAGCCGACCCTGGCCCAGCCTATCTACCTGCCGTTGGATAAGATGGTGATCAACTTCACCGAGAAGGGCCCCGCCCGCTTCCTGCAGGTGGAGATGCAGGTGATGGCCCGCGACCAGCTGGTGCTCGATGCGGTCACCGCGCACATGCCGGTGATCCGCAACGATCTGCTGGTGCTGCTCGGCGGGGTGAAGTACGACGAGGTCGCCACCCTGGAGGGCAAGGATGCGCTGCGCACGCAGCTGCTGGAACATATTCAGGCGATCCTGGCCGAACACGCCGAGATCCAAGAGGGGCTGGAAGCGGTGTATTTCACCAGCTTCGTGATGCAGTGAGCGGACGATAATGGCCGGTAGCGACCTTCTTTCCCAGGACGAGATCGACGCCCTCCTTCACGGGGTCAGCGGCGGCGATATCGACACCGAAGCCGATGATCTGGCGGATGGCGAGGCGCGTAACTACGACTTCGCCAGCGAGGACCGCATCGTCCGTGGGCGCATGCCCACCCTGGAGATGGTCAACGAGCGCTTCTCGCGCCAGTTCCGCATCAGCCTCTTCAACATGCTGCGCCGCTCGGCCGAGATCTCGGTCGGCGGCGTGGAGATGCTCAAGTTCTCCGAGTACATCCACACCCTGTTCGTGCCCACCAGCCTCAATATGATCAAGGTCAAGCCGCTACGCGGCACCGGCCTGCTGGTCTTCGACCCCAAGCTGGTCTACATCCTGGTGGACAACTTCTTCGGCGGCGACGGTCGCTACCACGCCAAGATCGAGGGGCGCGAGTTCACCCCCACCGAGCAGCGCGTGATCCAGATGCTGGTGGACTTGGCCTTCCATGATTTGCGCGAGGCCTGGGCGCCGGTGATGGACGTGGACTTCGAGTACATGAGTCGCGAGGTGAACCCGCAGTTCGCCAACATCGTCAGCCCCACCGAGGTGGTGGTGGTCTC
>JBFFSW010000057.1:0-7207 GCA_041572195.1 Thiohalomonadaceae bacterium
CTGCGTGGCGAAAGCGAACGCTTAGGTCGCCTGCTGGATGACCATGGTCTCAAACCCGACGGCGGCACGGCGCTGTTTCAATATGTCCGTCACCCCGAGGCAAAAATCATCGCCGAACGGCTGGCCGAGCAGGGCATACTCGTGCGGATCTTCGAGGAGCCTTCGGCGTTGAGGTTTGGGTTGCCGGGCGGTGGGTGGGGCCGTCTAGCCGCCCTTTTTATCGATCGCGGCGTAAAAGGAGCTGAATAGCGCCTGGTTATGTTCGTCGCTTTGCGCGCCGCGGTAACGGGCGTTGGTGAAGCCGTTGGTGATGTGCTCCATTGCATCGCCTCGCCCCGGCATGGACTCGACCAGCCGCTCCAGATATTCCTCCACCGTCTCCGCCTCGCTACGCGGCAACTCTCGGCGGCTGAACCAGGCCTCCATCTCGCGGTAGCAGGTAATGGCGAAACGGTTGCCGTCGCCGTCGCGGGAACGCGCAACACGCCATAAGGCCAGGCGATCACGCAGCCGCTTACGCAGGCGTTGATAGAGATACCCGCCGGCGATCAGCAGCAGCAGGGCCGCCGCCAAAAAGGGGCCGTGTTGGGTGAGAGTTCCCGCAATCGCGTGGTACGCCTCCTTGAGCAGGCTCACCACGGCCAGCAGTATTCGCCGAAGTTCCTCGTAGAGATCGAAGGGCGCATCGGCGTCGGTGGTGAGGGCGTCGATCTCCTCCATCCGACGTAGATAGTCGTCCAGCTGCTCCAGGGTGTTGGCCTGAGCCTCCTCGGGCATGAAGCCGGGGTAGTAGGGGGTCGGCTCGAAGCTGACCCAGCCGTATTGCGGCAGGTAGGCCTCGGTCCAGGCGTGGCCGTCGAGCGCGCGCACCTCGTAGTAGCCGGTAATCGGGTTGTAGTGGTTGGCGGAAAAACCGGTGACCAGGCGCGCGGGTATACCCTGGGTGCGCAGCATCACGGTCATGGCGCTGGCGAAGTATTCACAGTGTCCGCGCCGTTCCTCGAACAGGAAGCGCGCCAGCGGGGTGTGGTTCTGTGAGCTGAATGCCGACTCCAGGCTGTATTCGTACTCGCTGCGTAGGTGTCGCTCCAGGGCGGTGGCGGCCTCCAGTGGCGTGGAGCCGGAGGCCATGACACGGGCGGCAAGCTGAGCGATTCTGGGATCCAACCCGCTGGGGAGTTGCAGGAAGCGCTGCCGCTCCGGGGGATTGTCCACCCGGGTGATGGTGCGGCCGTTGACCTCTTCGACCTGGGAGGTGACCTCGTAGCGGGTTCCGGCCTCGAGGCGACGGGGAATACGCAGACTGCCGTCTTGATCGATGGCGATGACCGAGCCTGGAAATCCCAGTTCGACGGCGCTGGGGGTGGCGAATAGCACGCCCTCCATCGAGACCGCGGTTTCGATGACCTGCTTTACCTCCTCTCCTTGCCGTGGCCCGGGACTGATTTGGTAGCGGCCGTACTCCAGCAGGTGCTTTCTTTCACGCTGGACGCGGTTACTCCAGCTCTCGCCGTCGAAGTGCTCGAAGATACGACCGCGTAGATAAAGTGAGCGCGGTGCCTGCAGGTAGAGGACGATCGCATTGGCGGGGAGCCCTTCCGCCGTTTGCGTTGTATCGTCGCCACCACCCGCGGTGCCCGTTTCGTCAAGATTGAATTGCGCCTGGAAGCCGGGGTAATCAAGTGACTCCCCCGGTTCTTCCGGCTCCGGCCGTGGTGGCTTCGTTCCGGAGTCGGCGGCGCTATCGCCGCGTCGTTGGGCGCGGCGCCCCCCCTCTTCGCCCTCGTCCCGGTCGTCCTCCTCCCTGGTTTCGCTCTTTTCCCCATTTTGCGCCTCCTCCTCCCAGCGCTGGTCGTAGTAGTCGTGGCCGCCGTCGTCGAGCTGAGCTCCGAGATTGCCTGCGCTGGGCCTGGGCACGGTAAAGAAGAGCAGGGCCGCGCAGGCGAGGATGGCCCCGGTCAGCAGCAGGGTGCTGGCGGGAAAGTTGGGTCGGCCGCCGTCACCCGCCTGGGTAACCAGTGCGCGGAGGCGGGCCTTGTCGGCGTGATGGAGGAGCAGGGTGTAGACGCCCAACAGGGAGTAGAGGGCGATAAATAGGATGAAGAGCCCCTCCTTGCTTTCGGAGGCGCTGAATATGAGCAGCACGAAAGAGGTGAGGATGGCGAAAAACAGGTCGCGCTGATTGGCCATGGTGAAGCACTTGGCCAGCTGCATCCACAACAGCAGGGAGAGTAGTGCCTGGGTCATGCCGCCGAGCAGCGAGAGGGTGAAGCTCAGGATGCCGATGACCGCGGCGGTATCGGATGCCTTCTTCCAGATGATATTTTGCGTCTGCGCATAGTTCCTCCCCCCATAGAGGGCGATGGCGAACATCACCCCCCAGAAGAGTAGCGACATCAGGGCCATGCCGGTCTCCGTTTCACCGGCGAGCCGGGCCATTGCGGCGCTGAAGAGCATTCCCCAAAGGCTGAAGTAGATGCGCCGATCTCCCAGGGGGAGGTCGTGGGCGAGTTTTCCCTCCTCGCTCATGGATTGAAAAGCTCGCTCAGGTCGTCACCACGATAGACGCTATAGTTTCCGGCACCGCCGGCGCGTCTCGGTGAAGTGGTGCGCTCCTCCAGAAAACTGCTGGTGTTGAAGCGCACTCGCAGGGGACGGAGGTGGTGTCGGTACATATCCAGCGACTGCTCCGGCGTGTGGGCGGCGTTCATCTCGAATAGCAGCGGTACGCCACCCTGCGGCAGCATCTCCACGGCCTCGTGGACCACCTGGTGATAGGGGGTGTCGCCATCGGCCTGGAGGCGCGCCAGCAGCTCGAGGATGTTGCGATAGTGTCGCTCGCCCTGGCCGAGGGGAACCTGAATACGTTGCTCGCCAAGGCCGAACAGCCCCACCTGATGCCCCTGTGACAGCGCGAATCGCGCCACCGAGGCGGCGATACTCATCATGTACTCGATGGTGGTGTGGCGCCCCTCTCCGTACAGGGAGCGCCGGTTCAGGTCGAGAACGATGACGATGTGGGTGTGCTGCAGATACTCGTACTGTTTGACCACCAGCTCATCCCGTTTGGCCGTTGCCGACCAGTGCACATGGCGGGGGTTGTCCCCGTGCCGGTATTCGCGGATGCCGAAGAACAGCTCGCCCCCTCCCGCGCTGCTGGCCGCCATGGAGCCGCTGATGGGGGCCTGCGAGCTGCCGATCAGGGGGAGCGAATGGATGGGGAAGGTTCGCGGGTAGACGAGGATGCGCGGCGCCTTCTCCTCATTCAGGCGCAGACGGCTTTCGTGAATGCCCAGAGGATAGGAACTGCGTAGTGACATCTCGCCCAGGCGGTGCTCACCCCGCAGTTCGCAGCTGAGGTTGAGGCGAAGTCGATCCACCCCTTTGAGGCGGTCAATGAAGGCGACGCTGCGTTGCCCGGCCTCGCCGGTGAAGGGGAGGGTGTCGAACAGCTCCAGCATATAGCTTGGTCGCAGGCCACTCTTCTCCAGCCGGTACTCCATGGTCAGTGTCTCGCCCACCTGGGCGGAGGCCGGCAGGCTGCGTGCGACGCTTATCCGCCGCAGGTTGAATCGGGGGGCCAGATAGGTGATTAGGAAGGTGGCGATGAGCAGCGCCTGAAGCCCGTAGAGCAGGGCGATGCCGCGGTTCCAGGCGATGAGAAAGACGATCAGCGCCAGCGTCGGGATCGCGCGACGCAGGGTGACGTGCCGGAGCCACTGCTCCAGCCGCTCGTCGAGCTGCTCGTTCATGCGGGGATGTCTTGTTGCGTGACCGGCACGCTGACCTGTTGCAGCACCGCCCTGATGAGCGCTTTGTCCGCGTCGGCTTCGCCCTTAACGTGGTGTTTGACGATAATGCGGTGGGCGAGCACGGGCACCGCCACGCGTTTGAGCATATGCGGGGTGACGAAATCCTTGCCGCTGATCAGGGCAACCGCCTGCGCTGCCTTGAGCAGGGCGATAGAGCCGCGGGGGCTGGCGCCAAGCTCGATCTCCGGGTGTTCGCGCGTGGCCCTGACCAGGTTGACCGCGTAGCGCGACACCGACGGGTCGATGTGAACCTGGGTGACCGCCTGCTGCAGGGCGAGGATGTCATCGATGGAGAGGACCGGCTTGAGGGCGTTGATCGGGTGGCTGCTGTTTTGCGCCTGCACCAGTGCCAGTTCGTCCTCCTCGCCGGGGTAACCCATGTCCAGGCGCATGAAGAAGCGATCCAGCTGCGCCTCCGGCAGGGGAAATGTGCCGTGGCTGTCCACCGGATTCTGGGTGGCGATGACCATGAACAGCGCTTCGAGCGGATGGGTGGTGCCGTCGACGGTCACCTGCTGCTCGGCCATGCACTCCAGCAGGCTGGACTGGGTGCGTGGGGTGGTGCGGTTGATCTCATCGGCCAGCACCAGGTTGCTGAACACCGGCCCCGGATTGAACTCGAACTCACGGCTCTGCTGGTTGAAGATCGCCACGCCGGTGATGTCGGCGGGCAGCAGGTCGGGGGTGCACTGCACGCGCCCGAAGCGGGCGTCGATGGAGTGGGAGAGGGCACGCGCCAGCATGGTCTTGCCCACCCCCGGGACATCCTCGACCAGTAGATGGCCGCGGCAAAGCAGGGTGGCGATGGTCAGCAGGATGTTGTCCTTCTGGCCGAGGATGACCGAGGAGATGTTGTTGTAGAGGGTGTTGAGTTTGCTGTGCAGTGAGGACATGAATCTTCCTTGATTGGCGTCTTAATTTGGCACTCCTTGCGTCGTTACAATGCCCTAACCAGAATAAGTCCGCAACCACTCCACCAACTCATCGGCGGGCAGCGGCCGACTGATGAGATAACCCTGGATCTGGTCGCAGTCGAGGGCCTTGAGGAACTGCAACTGCTGTTCGGTTTCCACCCCCTCGGCGACGACCTTGAGGTGCAGGCCGTGGGCCATGGCGATGACGGCGCGGACGATGGCGTCGTCGTCGGCGTCGATGCCGATGTCGCGAACGAAGCTCTGGTCCACCTTGAGGGTGTGCAGCGGGAAGCGCTTGAGGTAGCTCATGGAGGAGTAGCCGGTGCCGAAGTCGTCCACCGAGATGCTGACCCCCATGCTCACCAGGCGGTTGAGCTGTTCGATGGTGGTGTCGACGTTCTCCACCAGCAGCCCCTCGGTGATCTCCAGCTCCAGCCAGCGTGGATCCAGGCCGCTCTCCTCCAGCGCCCCCTCCACCTGCTCGACGAAGTCGGTGCGGCGGAACTGGCGGGCGGAGACGTTGACCGCCACCCGTAGCGGTTCCAGCCCGGCGTCCTGCCAGGCCTTGTTACGGCGGCAGGCTTCCTCCAGCACCCAGCGGCCCACCTGGTGGATGAGGCCGGTCTCCTCCAGCACCGGGATGAACTCCGCCGGTGAGACCGGGCCGGACTTTTCACAGCGCCAGCGCAGCAGCGCCTCCAGGCCACTGACCGAGTCGTCGGCCAGACTCAGCTGCGGCTGGAAGTGCAGCTCGAATTCGTCGCGCTCCAGGGCGTGGCGCAGGTCGCGCTCCAGCTCCATGTGGCGGCGGGCATCCTCGGTCATCTCGGCGCTGAAGTACTGGTAGTTGTTGCGCCCCTCGGCCTTGGCCCGGTACATGGCGGTGTCGGCGTCGCGCAGCAGGTCGTCGATGTTGTCGTCATCGAAGGGGTAGATGGTGATGCCGATGCTGGTGCCGATGACGATCTCGTGGCCCTCGACGCGGCAGGGCTGCTCCAGTGCCAGGAGGATGTCACTGGCGACGTGGGCGGCGTCGTCCACGTGGCGGATGGACTCGAGGATGATGACGAACTCGTCGCCGCCGAGGCGGGCCACGGTATCGCCCTGGCGGATGCGCTGCTTGAGTCGCCGCGCCACCTCCTTGAGCAGGCCGTCGCCAACCGCATGGCCGAGGGAGTCGTTGATGGTCTTGAAGCGGTCCAGGTCGAGGAACATGACCGCCACCAGCTGCTCCTCACGCTCGGCCTGGTAGAGGGCGTGTTGCAGGCGGTCGCGCAGCAGCGAGCGGTTGGGCAGGCCGGTGAGCGGGTCGTAGTTGGACATGTACTCCAGCGCCTGCTGGGCGCGTTTACGCTCGCTGATGTCCTGTACGGTGCCGATCAGGCTCTCCACTTCGCCCTGGGCATCCAGGCTCACCTCGCCCTGCTCGTGTACGTAGCGGATGCCGCCGTCGGCGCGGCGCAGGCGGTGCTCTAGGCTGTAGGTCTTGCGCTGCTCCAGGCTCTCGAGGATGGCCGTGGTGACCATCTCGCGGTCCTCGGGGTGCACGTACTGCATGAATCGCTCGTAATCGGGCGGTCCCTCGGCCGGGTCACGGTCGAAGATGCGATAGACCTGCGGCGACCAGAACAGGGCGTCCTCCTTCGGCCGCCACTCCCAGCTGCCGATGTTGGCGATGCTCTGCGCCTTGTTGAGCATGGACTCGCTGCGGCGCAGTGCCTGTTCCTGGCGCTTGCGTTCGCTGACATCGCGCAGGGTGGCGAGGAACAGCACCTGGCCGTCGCGGCGCATGACGCTGATGGCGATCTCGATGGTCAGCGGGGTGCCATTTTTGTGTAGCGCCGACATCTCGCGCGGCTCGCCGCCGACTACCTCCCCCTGGCCGGTCTCCAGGAAGTGGCTCATATAACCGGCATGGTGATCGGCGAACTGCGGTGGCATCAGCATGGTGATGTCGCGCCCCAGCACCTCCGACTCGCGGTAGCCGAAGAGGCGCTCGGCGGCCTGGTTGAAGCTGAGGACGTGGCCGTCGTGGGTGGTGGTGATGATCCCCTCGCTGGCGGAGTCGAGGATGGTCTGCAACCGCTGGTTGCTCTCGTGCAGCGCCTGCTCACGGCGACGCTGTTCGGTAATGTCGCGAAAGAGGATGGCCAGACCGTCCAGGTTGGGGAAGGCGTGGATCTCCAGTTGCAGCCCCAGCGGCTCGTAGGCCTGCTGGAAGTCCACCGACTCGCGCTGCTGCATGGCCTGGTCCAGGGGCGGCAGGAAATCCGCCTCGGCGCCGGGGAAGCGCTCCCACAGGTCCTCGCCCAGCAGCGACTGGGCGCTGGTGCCGAGCAGTTGCTCGGCGCGCCGATTGATGTAGGTTAGGCGCCAGTCGCAGTCCACCGCCAGGTAGGCGTCGCCGGTGCCGTCGAGGATATCGCGCAGGGCCTGGCCCGCCTGGCAGTGGCGGCGCTGGGCGTGCCGCACCAGCAGGCC